>JBFKSL010000006.1:0-26441 GCA_041626995.1 Ketobacter sp.
AAAAACAACATGGATGGCTTCGTGAAAAACGTATCGCGAGGTAGCGCTCATACCGATATCACTGGCGCCATTTTACAGGCCGTTGGTTATTTAAATGAAACCGGAGCTGGAGAAAAATACGTTTTGGTATTCTCAGATTTAGAAGAGGATCTTCAAAAAGGCCATATACGTAATTTCCCCATTGATATGGACGGCATTCAGGTGGTGGCCATGAACGTCACTAAACTGCGTTCTGACAATATCGATCCCAGGGACTACCTGAACAGACTGGATGCCTGGCAAAAACGCGTATTAGAAGGCGGCGGCCACTGGCGAGTGGTGAACGATTTTGATCGTTTGGATACGCTGATTGCCACACGCTAGTGTTTTGAGTAGGAGCAGAACCATCAAGTGGGAGCCTAATCTTCTGGGCTCGCCGCTTGGCCTTCGGCTACCCTGTGCTTCTCAACCACCCCCACTTTAAAGTAAAATCCCCGCCTTAAATCACCCACTACCGCCCTGGATTTACGCTCCAGATAGCGAGGAAGAAATGACACAACCCGATCAAGGGCCTATCGTCGTATGCGCCCTATATAAATTCGTTCGCCTAAATCACTTTGAAGACCTACGCCAGCCACTGTTGGATTGCATGCTAGCCAATGACGTAAAAGGCACCCTATTGCTCGCCTCCGAAGGCATCAACGGCACCATTTCTGGCAACCGAGAAGGCATCGATGCCGTACTGAACCATCTACGTGCCCACCCCGAATTAGCCACACTGGACTTCAAAGAATCCTTTGACCAAAAGCAACCGTTCTATCGCACCAAGGTAAAACTGAAAAAAGAAATCGTCACCATGGGTGTGCAAGGCATCGACCCGAACAAGGTGGTAGGTACCTATGTTAAACCCAAAGAGTGGAACACACTGATCAGCAGCCCTGATGTACTGCTGTTGGACACCCGCAACGACTACGAAGTAGAAGTAGGTACGTTCAAGGGTGCACTTGACCCTAAAACCAAAACCTTTCGCGAGTTTCCTCAATACGTTGCAGAAAACCTGGACACCACCAAACACAAAAAGGTTGCCATGTTCTGCACAGGCGGTATTCGCTGTGAAAAGTCTACGGCCTATTTAAAAGAACAAGGCTTCGATGAGGTGTACCACCTGGAAGGCGGGATTTTAAAATACCTGGAAGAAGTGCCGGCTGAAGAATCTCTTTGGGAAGGAGAATGCTTTGTATTTGATAACCGGGTAACCGTAAATCACCAACTGGAAAAAGGCATTTACGACCAATGCCATGCTTGCCGACGACCGATTACAGAACAAGACAAAAAGCACCAACATTTCCAACCGGGCGTCAGCTGCCATCATTGTTTTGATGATTTATCAGAGGAACAGAAAAAGCGTTTTGCTCAAAGAGAAAAGCAAATACAGCTTTCTAAGCATCGAGGCGAGCAGCATATCGGCGGCAACCAGCGACTACTGATTCAACAACGCCGCTCAGAAAAGCAGGCTGAGAAAAATGCGCAGCGGCAAAAGGATCAAACACAAAGTTAATAGGTTGCCACTTCAGCGACCGCCCGCTTAATCCGATCGTGCTGATCAAGACTATAACGACCAACACGTAACACACTGTGCTGATGGTTATAGTCTATCTTGCGCAGCAAAACACCTTGCTCACAGAACCGATGATACAGTTTTTCAACAGTTTCTTTTTCCAACACATAACTGGAAAATAACGGATGTTCGTTGCAGCATTCCCCATTAAAACTCTGAATCAAAGGCTGAAACAACTCACCGGCTTCGCCTTCCATCCGCATCAATCTCTCACGATTTATCTTCTGCCAATCAGCATCTGCCAATGCCTTTTGCGCTAACGCTTGCGCTACGCCATTCACATTCCAGGGCCCTAACCATTGTTGTAGTTTTTTAGCCACCGTATGATCAGGATGAGAAAAAGCAAAACCCAGCCGGACACCTGCCAAACCAAAAAATTTTCCGAAGGAACGCAACACAATAACATTATCGGGTAACGGTTGTTGCAGCATGCTGTATTGAGGCTGAGCATCAACAAATGCTTCATCCACCACCAATGTCGCACCATTACTTAAGCGACCTGCCCACAATAAGAGTTGTTCCACAGAAAACATCAAACCGGAAGGGTTATTGGGGTTAATTACAATCAAATGTTGCGCGGGGTTATGCTCCAACGCAATATCAATAGCGGATACGGCCTGCTCTAAATTCAACGCAGGGTAATGGACAATGGCATTGCCATTGATGTGCCAGTATCGGTGATGCTCCTGATAACCAAGTTCTGGCAACAACGCGGGTAGATCTGGCAACAAAGTCGGCAGCAGAGAAATAAACTGCTGCGAACCATTACCCGCCAAAAATTCGTGGTTGCCATAATAAGCCAACACGGCGTTTTGAAACGCATCGGTTTGATAAGGCAATTGTTCAAACACATTTGCCGAAAAGCGATCAACAGGATAGGCATAAGGATTAATGCCTGTAGACAAATCCAACCACTGCTCTAAAGGAATTCCATAGTATTGACTGGCCGCAGCCAAATTGCCGCCATGTTCAATAGCCGGCTGCCACTTAAACAAGTCCACCTAAACGACACCCATCAACACAAACAGGCCACACCACAGCAGCAACGCGCGATTCAGTAGCTGACAGGCCAGCACAATGGAATCAGCCGAAGCAGGGTTACTACTTTCCAAACCCAGTATGGGGCGCACTTGTTCACACCCATCGTAAACCGCACTTCCTCCTAGCTTTACATCAATCGCTCCAGCACCAGCTGCCATCACCGGGCCGGCATTGGGGCTTTTCCAGTTGGCACCTTGCTCCCGCCAGGCGAGCCAGGCTTTTTCTTTATTCCCTGCTAATAAATAGGACAATGCTGTAAGCCTTGCAGGAATAAAATTCAAAACATCATCCGCCCGTGCTGCCATCCAACCAAACTCTTTGTAGCGTTCATTTTTGTAACCCCACATGGCATCCAAGGTATTGCACAATCGATAAAACACCACGCCAGGAATACCCAGCAGAACAAACCAAAACAGTGCAGAGAAAATCGCATCTGCTCCGTTTTCCAAAACAGATTCTGTGGTGGCTGTTGCCACAGCCTGCTCATCCATGGTTTCCACATCTCGACTCACAATCCGTGCAACGGCTTCTCGAGCTTCATCTAAATTTCCCTGGCTTAGGGGGTAGGCCACATCCATGGCATGACTCAACAGCGATTGCCAACCCACCGACAAATACAAAATCACAGCCCCGATCAATACCATTAACCAACTGGATTCACTTACCAATTGCTGCAAAATATAGGCAAATCCAGTAACGGGTAATACGGCCACTGCCCAAGCGAATACACCAGTTAGTTTGTTTGCATCATTACCGTTTAAGTTCTTTTCCAACCGTTGCGCAATGGCACCAAAGCCAATCAAAGGATGAAACTTTTTTGGCTCCGCGAATAAATAGTCCAACAATAGCGCTAACAAAACAGACAACAATAACGTCATGCTCTCACTCCTTAACGCATACCCTTCATCATGGAATCCGGCGGCACCAAATCACCTGTAATGGGAAAATGCACAACAGCCTCCAAACCACCACCGTCTCGATTACGCAGCTTTACCCGGCCATGATGCATGTCCACAATTCGTTTTACGATGGCCAAACCTAAACCGGACCCCGTGGTCGTTCTACTTTGATCTCCACGAGCGAAAGGCTGAAACAACTCTTCCATCTCTTGTTCAGTCAAACCTGCTCCACGATCAGAAACAATGACGCAAATTTCTCCACTTTGCAGGCCACTATATACATCCACAGCACCACCGCCGTGACGAATGGCATTGCCAATCAAATTGGCGAACATTCTTTTCAACGATAAACGTTTTAAGGAAATTTCTGGTAGCTGATGCAGTTCGGTACTAATGCTGCGACCTTCCGATTCGAATTGGGAGACCACTTCCACAATCACTTCGTTTAGATCACCCAACTCGGTTTCTTCATCACTGCCATCGCGCACAAATAAAATAAACTGGTCTAATATGGCGTTCATATCTTCGATATCCCGTACCATACCTTCGGAAAACTCTGAATCACCCAACAACTCTGCCGAAAGACGCATGCGAGTTAACGGTGTGCGCAGGTCGTGAGAAATCCCTGCCAGCAACAAAGCCCGTTCCCGATTCACTTTTTGCAGGTCGTCACTCATTTGCAGAAAAGCTCGATTCACCGCATGCAATTCACGGGAAGTATTTTCACGCAACAAACTGGTTACCTGCTCCCCTCGCCCAATTTTTTTGGCCGCCTGCTCCAAGCTCTTTAACGGTCGATTGAGCTGGCGCACAAAAACCGTCGCTATGATGAACGCAATAGCCGGAGTACCAATCAGCCAGGTTAAAAAAGCAATAGCCTCGTAACGGCCAAAGTTTTCAAATGGAAATCGCACCCACAAGCTGCCCAACTGAGGCGTACTTACCCATAAGCCAGGTGAAGGTTCCAACCCCAACCGCACCTCTGCCCCCCTACCCATCCGCTCACGCATAGGTTGCACGAAAATTTCTCCAAACAGACCTTCGTTTTCTGCAGGAACAATAAAAGGATCAGAGGTCACATCAATATTGTGTTCTTGTTGTAATCGGGCTAACAACTCATCCCGGCGCTCGTCATCCACCAAGTAACGGATACTGTCCATCTCTAGGGCAACCAACTTGGCGTTCTGCTTAACCCCTGGAAGGTAAAGGTAATACACAGCAAACCATAAGGTGGAAATCTGACTCAGCAGAATCACCAGCCACACCATTAATATGGTTCGCCATAAGGAAGAACGAGGTAAAAATTTCATGGGGTGCTTTCGGGTTCCCGCGATCAAGTACTTAGTGGAATTTGGAAAGCACCATTATCCCGTATTTAGACGGGCGGGTCGAATTCTGCCACGGATAGTTTTCGCAGTGTGGCGCGCCGCTTTTGGTAGTGACCATCCATGCGGGAAAGTATGCCTTTCAGCAGCCTAACCGTGTCGAGAATGTAAGGCCCCTTGTTGAGCATGGCACATTCTGCAAACACCCCCATGCCAGCATCTGACACTTCCGCGCGGGACGGCAAACCACGTTTAGCCATGGACTCTAAAATTTGCGTTGCCCATATTACTGGCACATGAGCAGCTTCACACAGCCACAGAATTTCCTGCTGCACCTCAGAAAGCCGTTCAAAGCCCACTTCCACAGCCAGATCTCCCCGGGCCACCATCACACCCAAAGGGCGCTGAATACTGATTGCCTTCAAAAGTATACTGGGCAGATTTATAAATGCCTGACGGTTTTCAATCTTCAAGACCACGCCAGTATTGGGCTTATCCAATGCCATTAATTTTTCGTGTAGCAACTGCACATCATCGGCACAACGCACAAACGACAGCGCAACAATATCCGCCCATTGCACCGCCTGTTCCAAATCCCCAATGTCTTTTTCCGTAAGAGCCGCAATATCCAGCGGCGTATCGGGGAAGTTAATACCCTTGGCCTCGTGCAGTTTATTTCCTTGTGGTGCGGCTTGGGTAATTCGCACCAACATTTCCTCGCCATTGTTCGTTTCCACTACCCCACCCAGTTTGCCATCATCAAACCAAACTGAGTGACCGGGCTCCACCTGATCAAAGGCCTGGGGCAAGGTACAATGTATTCGGGCAGGGAGCGTAACGCATTTTCCCAAATGATCAGTGCGGGCATGCCTTCCAGGCGCCGAATCTCGAGTTAACACCAAGCTATCTCCTGCTTTTAGCGGAATAGGCAAGGTTACCTGTGGGATGTTTTCTGGCACGGCGCTGGCCACGTGCTTGCCTTTACGCACCAGCTTAAAAATGGTCTGAGGTGAAAGGTAAGCCGTACGAAACAGCTCGGCCATATAACCGTCGGCTTGACTCGCTGACACAATAGTTTGCGCTCTTTTCTGACCACGGCTATCAGCAAATTCAATACGATCACCCTGCTTACATTGGCGTAAAAAGCTTTGCTTTAATACCAGCTGCGCATTATTCGATTTTGGCAATGGCAGATCTGTATGCGAGCACAACAAAACCTTGCAGGGCTGCAAAACATGACCATACAAATCACGGGAAGGTTTTAACTTTATCACCTGTCCGCTGGCAGAAATTTTCCCAGTACGCAATTTAGGGCCAGCTAAATCTGCCTGAATCTTACAATACTTGCCCTGAGCTTTTTGTGCCAAATGCAAATGATTCACCATGGTTTGCCAGGCATTGGCATCATCATGAGCACAGTTAATGCGCATCACCGTCATACCCGCCTGTAATAAATCGGCAATCAACTTGCCGTCTTCGGCCGCTTGGGATGGCATGGTTACCATAATGCGCACCTGGGTTTGTTCAATGCCTGCTCCCAGCAGGGTCAAACTGTTTTCCCTTAACCAACGCGGCCCACTGATATCATCCACGGGTGCTTCGGGTACGTAATTCACTTCCCCCAATAATTTTTCAAGCAGCGTAATGACAGAATTGATTCGCGCCAAAGTATAGGCACCTATATCGCTAAGCGAGGTGAAGCCGCAATGCAAAAGTTGCCATTGCAGTGTGCGAATATCCTGCTGACGGACACTTAGATAATGCAATAGGTTGCGGGCACTGGGGTGAAGTTCATCAGTGTGTTGCCGGGACAGAAAACGCTGCTCCATACGCAGCGCTTTTTCCCGCAAATCCATTGATTGCTGGTGAAGTTCAATCCAGTTTTGGGTGTGATGCGGTTGCGAGTTGGATACGCCCACAATTCCCCCTCTGGCGAAAAATGCAACCGCACTAATTTACCTCAGGTTTATGGCAGTTTGTTGTCAGTTGCCATCGGGCACAAACACGTAACCCACACCCCAAACGGTTTGGATATAACGGGAGTTGGAAGGGTCATCTTCAATCAAACGGCGCAAACGAGAAACCTGCACATCAATACTCCGCTCCATGGCGCTCCATTCGCGGCCGCGAGCCAGGTTCATCAACTTATCGCGAGTTAGAGGTTCACGGGGGTGCTGTACCAGTGCTTT
Source organism: Ketobacter sp. (assembly GCA_041626995.1). GTDB lineage: Bacteria > Pseudomonadota > Gammaproteobacteria > Pseudomonadales > Ketobacteraceae > Ketobacter. The sequence goes on from JBFKSL010000006.1 coordinate 7,052, forward strand.
CATAACCGCAAACTCACCAGTGGTTAGGGCCACAGCTTCGCCATCTTTGGTCAGAGTACGCGTAGACAAGTCCAAGCTAAAGGGGCCAAAAGAGACCACTTCTTCCTGCTGAGAAGGCGCGCCTGGCAACTCTTTCACCTGACGACGCAACACCGCTTTTACCCGCGCCAATAGTTCCCTTGGATTGAACGGCTTAGGCAGATAATCATCGGCCCCGGCCTCCAGACCATTAATGCGGTCAGCATCATCCCCTTTCGCTGTCAGCATAATGATAGGAATGGCGTTGTTTTCTTTGCGCAAACGCTCGCAGATGGACATGCCATCTTCCCCTGGCAGCATCAGATCCAACACCATCAGAGAATAAATTTCCCGCGATAGCGCCCTATCCATTTGCTCACCATCGGCAACTGCCTTTACTAAATAGCCTTGCTCTTCCAGATAGCGCTGCAATAAAGCGCGCAAGCGGGAGTCGTCATCCACTACGAGTATTTTTTCCTGTTGATCCTGCTCACGAGCCGCTTCTGTCATTTCAATTTACCTTTGCGTTGAACCTATTAGGCCAAATTCTCTCAAACTGACTACGTTATCTGTATAAGGCTACATTGTCATGGGCTAAAAATGTTACAAGAATTGATATTTCTTGTGCAATTATCACCATAATAAGAAGTTACGGCGTTTTTAACCATTGCGTCACACCGCACTTATTCAGTAGCTTAACTGGCCAGGATAACAACCACCTAAAATCCTTCTACTATTAATGGGTTAACTCGACAAGCTGGATGAACACATTGCGAGCACCAATAAAACAACAATTGCAGAAAATTCCACTGCCCCTGCTGATTATTGGCTTTACTGTGGCAGCCATTACGCTGTTATTTTTGCTAAAGCCTAAACCCGAAATTAAACCGCCGGGCAATCTTAACCCTTTGGTGAAAACTTTAACTGCACAACCCGCCAACCACCGCCCAACGGTAACCCTTTATGGCCGGGTGGAATCCCCTCGCGAATCCATGCTCTCAGCCACGGTGAACGCCTATGTGGAAAAAGTGCCGGTGCAGGAAGGCGACTGGGTGAAACAAGGCCAAGTGTTGGTGGAACTGGAAGACAGCGATGTGCGCCGCATCTACCTGCAACGCCAGGCGGAACTGGAAGATATGGAAGCGCAAATTGCTTCGGAAAAACAGCGCTACGCTAATGACCTTGCTTCCTTAGAAGTGGAAAAGAAGTTGGTGGCGTTAACCAAGAAATCCACCGAGCGTTATGAAAAACTGGTAGCGAAAAATGTAGGCTCAGACTTAAACCGGGATGAAGCCCTGCAATTGGCACAAAAACAGGAATTGAGCCTGTACAGCCGCCAATACGCGGTCAATGATCACCCCAATCGCCTAAAGCGGCTTCAAGCGCAATTGACCAAAATCACCGCCATGCGCGATCAAGCCGCCGAAGACCTGGCTCGCACCCGTATTGTGTCTCCCTTTGAAGGCCGGGTTATTCAGCTCAATGCATCCCCAGGCAACCGCGTTCGTCCCGGCGACGTACTGGCCACCGTATTCGATACCGCCCATATGGAAGTGCGCGCTCAAATCCCCTCCCGCTATCTGCCCGCCATCACTCAGGCTATTACTGCGAACACCCAACTGGATGCCACTCTTATGTTAGGTGGCGCTCCCACACCACTGGTATTGGAGCGCATTGCCGGTGCCATTAGCATGGGCAAAGGCGGTGTGGATGGCTTGTTCGCATTCCAGGAAGTCAATAGTGCCGTGATCCTGGGCCGAGCCGGGGAAGTTTTGCTGCACATGCCAGAGGTGGAAAATTCCATCGCTGTGCCACCCACTGCGATCTATGGACAACAACGAGTCTATGTGGTGAACGATGACCTGCTCCACACCGTCATGATAGAGCGGCTGGGTGAAGTGCTACAGGAAAATGGCGAACGCTGGCAGTTGATTAAAGGCAACATCCAACCCGGCGCACAGATCCTTACCACCCAACTGCCCGATGCCGTGGGTGGCCTGGAAGTAAAGGTGGACACCCCGCAAGATGAGCAATAAACCCAAAGGCATCATCGCCACCTTTGCCACCCACCGGGTTGCCTCCAACCTGCTTATGTTTCTGTTCATCATGGCGGGCTTGTGGGGCATTAAAAAAATCAACAGCCAGTTCTTCCCCAGTTTTGAATTGGAATACATCACCATCTCGGTACCCTGGAGCGGCGCTTCGGCGGAAGATGTGGAACGTTCCATTCTCATTCCCATGGAGCAGGAACTCAAAAACCTCACCAATATAAAAAAAATGACCAGTACCGCTGCCTCCGGTGCGGCGGGAATCACTCTGGAGCTGGAAGAAGGTGCTGACGTGGGCGCGGTTCTTGATCGGGTCAAACAGCGAGTAGAATCCATTCGCAACCTACCCGATGAAGCGGAACGCCCGGTGATCAAACAGGTGGAACTGTTCCAACCCATTGCCAACATCGTGGTAACCGGATCGGAATCGCTACCGGAACTGGCGCAATTGGCACGGCAATTTGAGAAAGAGCTGCTGGCGCGCGGTATCGACAAAGTCAACTTTGTGGGCATGCCACAGGAAGAAATCGCCATCCAGGTGCCCTCTTCCACCCTTCACGAAACGGGCCTTTCCCTTAACGAAATCGCTTCCATGGTGCGGCAAAACAGCACCGACCTGCCTGCTGGCACCGCCGCCAAAAACGAAGTGTCCAAACAGGTGCGCAGCCTCAGCCAGCAACGCAGCGTGCAGGGCTTCGAGAACATGCCACTTTACACCGACAGCAGTGGGCGCCTGTTGCGGGTGGGCGACATTGCCGAAGTGGACCGCCGCCCGATGGAAGATGAGCCCTACATCACCTGGCATGGCCAACCTGCCATCGAATTGCTGATGATGCGTACCGATAACCAGGACACGTTAAAGACTGCCAAAATCTTTTCAACCTGGCTGGAAGACGTGCGTCCACGCCTGCCTCACGGTGTAGAAATTCATGTTTATAACGAGCGCTGGAAGCATCTGCGCGACCGTATTCAGTTATTACTGGAAAACGGTCTGGGCGGACTGGTGCTGGTAATCGCCACCCTGTTTTTATTCCTAAACGTACGAGTAGCCTTTTGGGTTACCGTTGGCATTCCTGTTTCATTTCTCGGCACTTTAGCCGTACTTTATATGACCGGCGGTACCATCAACATGATTAGCCTGTTCGCGTTGATCATGGCGTTAGGGATCATTGTTGACGATGCTATCGTGGTGGGGGAAGACACCCTCACTCACACGGAAATGGGTGAAGACGCCGAAGATGCCGCCATCGGTGGCGCCCGCCGGATGTTTGCACCGGTACTGGCCTCATCCCTTACCACCATATCTGCCTTTCTCCCGCTCACCATGATCAGCGGTGTCATGGGAAAAATCTCGATCGACATCCCCATTGTCATTATCTGTGTGATTATCGTTTCCGTGGTGGAATGTTTTTTAATTCTTCCTGGGCATTTAAACCACAGTTTGCGTCGTGGAAAAGACAAACCCGAACGCACGGCAGGTTTCAAATACAACTTTGATCGCAAGTTTAGTGAGTTTCGTGATAAGAAATTACGCCCGGCAGTGGATATCGCCATACGCAACCGGCTTAGTGTGGTCACCGCGGCGGCAGCGGCCTTTGCTTTTGCCCTATCCTTAGTCTTCAGCGGCACATTAAAATTTACCTTTTTCCCAGCAGTGGATGGCAACGAAATCCGTGCCAACGTGGAATTTTATCCTGGCACGTCTGAAGATACCGTAAGCGCCTTTCTTCAAACCTTGGAACAAAGCCTGGAAACCACTCGCCAGCAAATTCTTGATGAAACCGGCAGCGATATTTTGAATGTTGCCGTAACCTACCATGGCCGTTCCTTCTTTAACGCCTCCGGGCGCGAAGTGAGCCGTGAGTCGGGCGCCATCATCGCCGACCTAGTCTCCGGCCAACGGCCCCTTAGCAATGCAGAATTTATTCAACGCTGGCAGGACAACGTGGTACTCCCTCCTGGCGTAAATCGCTTTGCCATGACCCAAAGGCAAGCAGGCCCACCGGGAAAACCCATCGCCATTCGCTTAATCGGTAATGAAATTCAAGGGCTAAAACAAGCCAGCATTGAACTGCAACGAGCTCTGAAAAAATACCAAGGCGTTTACAACATCGACGACGACCTGCCCTGGGGAAAAGAGCAACTGATCTACGAACTCACCCCCATGGGTCGCAGCCTGGGCTTAGACACAGCCACAGTGGGCCGACAACTGCGAGCCGCATTCGACGGTTCTCTGGCGCAAATTTTTCACATCGGTGATGACGAAATCGAAGTGCGCGTTACCCTGCCCGATTACGAACGCAACAAAACCCAAACCCTGGAACACTTCCCGGTCACCCTGGCCAACGGCAGCACCGTTCCGCTAAGTGAGGTGGTGAATTTTGTTTCCCGCCAGGGCATTGAAAAATTGCGTCATACTGAGGCTGTGCTGAATGTAACCGTATCAGCAGACCTGAACGAAAAAGTTGGTAATGCCAACGAAATTTTCGACGACCTGAACGCCAGCCTGCTACCCGATTTGCAACGCCGCTACGGCCTAAGCTTGGGACTGGAAGGAAAAGCCCAAGACCAGGCTGAAACCATCGCCGACATGAAAATTGGCATGATGATCGGTTTATCGCTCATCTTCATCGTGTTGGCCTGGGTGTTCTCTTCTTACAGTTGGCCGGTGGCGGTGATGTGCGCCATTCCACTAGGCCTCACCGGCTCCATTTTCGGCCATCTGATTATGGGCAAAGACCTTTCCATGTTTTCTATGATGGGCCTGTTTGGTCTATCAGGCATTGTGGTGAATGATTCCATCGTCTTGATCACCTTCTATGGTCAGCTCCGCCGTCGTGGTGTAGCAGTACACGATGCCATTGTCGAAGCCATTTGCGCCCGCTTTCGCGCAGTAATACTGACTTCCATGACCACCATCGCTGGGTTACTGCCAATACTGTTTGAAACCTCAACCCAAGCACAATTCCTAATTCCCATGGCCATATCCATTGTATTTGGCCTGGCCTATGGCACCTTCCTGATACTGTTTTTTGTTCCCGCCATGCTTACCTATTTAGAGTCGGCACAAAAAACGCTTAAGAAGTGGAACGGTAGCGCCATTTCGCTAAACAAAACCTGACCAATTGTACACCGCACCCGCATTGTAAGATCAAAAAAACAGCTAAAAGCCTTAGAGTGACGCCTTTTGTAACGATTACACAGAAATTTGATTGGCATCAGGCGTCGCTTTTTGAAACAATTCAGCATTACAGAATTATTCCAATTTTCTTAGCATTTTTGCACTACAGTCTCAAGCTACCGCTTCGGGGTTTAAGCACTCATGTCTTCGTCGGACCAGTCATTTACAAAAGGATTTTCAGTGCACAGCAAGCACTCGAGAAACGACAACAGCTCACTGCTGATTAATATTCAGAGCCGTGTGTTATCCAATTTGTCTGATCTGCTGACCGAACTGTTCAACCAAATGGACGATGCCTTTTTCGACCTGGCAGAAAACGCGTCCAACAACCAAGAACAAAATCAATATTTCGAAGCCATGCGCGAACTGCGTTTGCACGCCCGCGACGTAGACAACCGCTTCCGTAAAGAACTCGCCTACCAATTCGACCTATTGCAAAAACGCCAGCAAGATGAGCCCGACCTAAAAAAACTCAACGATGATCTTTCCCTGGTGGAAAAAGATCGCGTGGAACTGGACGTGGCCATCGGCAACATGCGCCACAAATTAAAAACCAGCTACCCTGATTTACTGCTGCATTTGGCCCAGCGTTTGAATCAGTATCTAGACATCGATTGGCTTAACGAAAGCAATCACCCCCTGGGCACAGAGGTGTTAATCAATGGCTTCGCCAATGCGCTTGATCAGTTTGCAATGCCGCTCAAGATTCACCTGATGGTGCTGAAGTATTTTGAACGCTATGTAATAGATAACCTGCGCGACACCTTAACGGAAGCCAACAAGATTTTGGCCAACGCAGGCATACAACCCCAGGTAAAAAAATCGGCGCAAAAACCTCAAGAGCAGCAGTCTGAACAACAGGCCGAAACCAATAAAACCCAACAAACCAATGTAGATCCCATCATTCCCCTATTGGAAGATGCCGCCAACGACTACACCCTGCCCTTCGACCAAGTGCAGGCCCTCATGGCCAACTTCTACCGTGGCAGCCTCAATAACCGCCTGTTTTCCGTAAAGCAAAATCAAGCGGCACCCGAGTTAAAAATGCCCGACTTGTTGTCGGTGCTGGCCAAGCTGCAAAACGCCGAAGCCGAATCATTACTGGATGACGAAATCCATTCTGGTCAATACGATCATCAGGACATGCGCCTGCTGCTGGAACACCAACTTGCCCACACGGCACGACAACGGGGCGTGCGCAAACTGCGCCAAACCGACGATGACGTGATTAACCTGGTAAGCATGGTGTTTGAATTCATTCTCGACGACCATAACATTCCACCAGAGATTTCCGTGTTGCTGGGGCGTTTGCAAATCCCCATGATCAAAGTGGCCCTGGCAGACAAACAGTTTTTCAGCGATGCCCACCACCCGGCGCGGCGCCTGCTTAAACTACTGTCCCAGGCGGCCATTGGCTGGGAAAAAGAATCCGTGCTCAAGCGGGACTTATTGCTTGAAGAAATCCGCAGTGTGGTGTCACGAATTCTGAATGAATTTGAAGAAAACAACATTACCCTATTCAGCGAATTGGAAAAAAGCTTTGCCAATTTCATTGGCGAAGAAACCAAACGCGCAGAAATGGTGGAAAAGCGGGTTCTGCAATCCGCCCAAGGCCAAGCCAAACGGGAACAGGCCCGCAACACCATCAACCAACTGATCAATGATCGCCTACAAGGCAAGACTTTACCTTCCGTTGTGATCGACATGATTGATGGCCCCTGGCGCGTATTTATGCTGCAAAACCTGATGCGCCATGGCCGTGACTCCCACGAATGGACAAAATGCCTATCCATCGTCGACGACCTGATCTGGAGCATTCAACCGGCCAACGCAGCCCAAGACCGCGAACGCTGGGTAAAAATGATCCCCATCCTGTTAAGGAATATCTGCTCAGGTCTGGAAGACATCAAACACCCTGGCCTGGAAGTGGATAAATTCCTATCGGCCCTTTGGGAAATTCACGGCCAGATACTGCAAACACCACCAGACCAGCAGCTGCCCAACAGCCGCAAAGTGGATCACACCATCACTGATCCACAGGGCAAACCCAAGCGCGACATTCTGCAGCCCATCGGCGTGGCATTGCACACGGAAACCAAAGCCAAGCCGCTGCCGCAGAGCTTTCCAGAAGCGGATCCTGACTTCGAACCAGAACAACAGCAAACGAAATCACACATTCCGCCCACCATTACAGAACAAGCGGAAGAAACACTCTTCGAAGACGAAATCGAAGAAATCAATCTGTCCAACCCCATGCCGGAACACAAACTTTCCGCCATTGAGAAACAACGCATCCGTGCGGCAGAGCGCAAGAAACTGCTGGCGCCAGAAGCCAATGCTGAAACCAATCTGCGCAACAAACTACTGACCTTGAAACCCGGCCAGTGGATCGAAGTACACATGCTGGACGGCAAGCTACGGCGCTGCAAACTGGCCTTCCGCGACACCCAAACCGATCTCTACATCTTCGTTTCCCGCCGCGGCAACAAAGTACTGGAAACCAACCTGGAAAGCCTGATCCGAATGGTCAACGCCGACGAACTCTACCTGCTGGAAAACGTATCCATCTGGGATCGCGCATTATCCAGCGTGCTAGGCAGCTTGAGCAATAAAACCAGCGTGCCAGCGGATGCCACCAGCGACTGACACCAAACCTTCACCAACGGCCTACCTCCAAACGCAATGGAACACAACCTACCGGAAGCGGTTTTGAAAGTTTATAATCGCCAGTCCTCCTTTGGTAGTAGCCACGAGAAAGACTAAAAAATGAGCAAAATCGCCGACCTGATTGCCAACGAGCTTGGTGTTAAATCCGTACAAGTGAACGCCGCCATCAACCTGCTGGACGAAGGCGCCACCGTACCCTTCATCGCCCGTTACCGAAAAGAAGTAACCGGCGGCCTGGACGACACCCAACTGCGCACCCTGGAAGAACGGCTACGCTACCTGCGAGAACTGGAAGAACGGCGCGAAGCCATCTTGAAAAGCATCACCGAGCAAGAAAAGCTCACCCCGGAGCTTGAGAAAGCCATCAAAGAAGCGGACACAAAAACCCGCCTGGAAGACCTTTACCTGCCCTACAAACCGAAGCGCCGCACCAAAGGCCAAATCGCCCGCGAAGCAGGCCTTGATCCACTGGCCCAAGGCCTGCTGCAAGATCCAACCTTGAACCCCGAACAGGAAGCAGAGAAATACATCGACGCCGAAAAAGGCGTGGCTGATGTAAAAGCCGCTTTGGATGGCGCCAAATACATCCTGATGGAACAGTTTTCAGAAGACGCCGACCTACTGGCACGCCTGCGAACCTATATCTACGAAAACGGCGTACTGAGTTCCAAAGTCGCCACCGGCAAAGAACAGGAAGGGGCCAAGTTCCAAGACTACTTCGATCACAACGAAGCCCTGAAAAACACCCCGTCCCACCGCGCCCTGGCCATTTTCCGTGGCCGCAACGAAGGTATTTTGCAAGCCAACATCATCATTGTGCAGGACGATGAAACCGCGCCTCACCCTTGCGAAGACATGATCGCCCAGCACTTTGAGCTGCGCGATCAAGGCCGCGCCGCCGATAAATGGTTAGGCGAAGTCGTACGTTGGACTTGGCGCATCAAGCTGCTTACCCACATTGAAACCGAACTGCTGAGCGACCTGCGAGAAAAGGCTGAAGAAGAAGCCATCAAAGTGTTCGCCCACAACCTGAAAGACCTACTGATGGCCGCCCCCGCTGGCCCCAAAGCCACCATGGGCCTCGACCCCGGCCTGCGTACCGGCGTAAAGGTAGCCATAGTGGATGCCACCGGACAACTGGTAGAGCACGGCACCATCTTCCCCCATGCGCCGCGCAATCAATGGGATGAATCCATCGCTGTGCTGGCGGCTCTGTGCCAGAAATACCAAGTGGAATTGATCAGTATCGGCAACGGCACCGCCTCCCGCGAAACCGACAAACTGGCCGGTGAATTATTGAAAAAACACCCTGCCCTGACAGCGCAAAAAATCATGGTGAGTGAAGCTGGAGCATCGGTTTACTCTGCGTCAGAGTTTGCTGCCCGCGAATTCCCCAAACTGGACGTATCCTTCCGTGGTGCTGTATCCATCGCCCGTCGCCTGCAAGACCCTCTGGCGGAACTGGTAAAAATTGAACCCAAAGCCATCGGCGTGGGCCAATACCAACACGACGTTAGCCAAACCAAAATGGCTCGTAGCCTGGATGCGGTAGTGGAAGACTGTGTAAACGCCGTAGGCGTAGACGTAAACACTGCATCAGAACCTTTGCTGGCTCGCATTTCCGGTTTAAACAAAACCATCGCTGGCAACATCGTGAACTTCCGCAACCAAAACGGTGCCTTCACTGATCGTGACGCGCTGAAACAAGTGCCACGCTTAGGCGATAAAACCTACGAACAAGCTGCCGGTTTCTTACGCATCATGAATGGTGCCAACCCACTGGATCGCTCAGCGGTTCACCCAGAAGCCTATCCCGTGGTAGAGAAAATTGCGGCGAAAAATGATCGTGGCATTGAACAAGTAGTTGGCGATGCTGGCTTCCTGAAAAAACTGGCCGCCAACGATTACGTGGACGATCACTTCGGCTTGCCCACCGTAACCGACATTATTTCTGAATTGGAAAAACCCGGCCGTGACCCCCGCCCAGAATTCAAAACCGCTGAATTCAAAGAAGGCGTGGAAACCATGGACGATCTTAAACCCGGCATGATCTTAGAAGGCGTAGTCACTAACGTCACCAACTTCGGTGCCTTTGTGGATGTGGGCGTACATCAGGATGGCCTTGTACACATCTCCGTATTATCCAACAGCTACGTAGCCGACCCACGTGACGTGGTTAAAGCCGGTGACATCGTACAAGTTAAAGTGGTGGAAATTGATTTACCCCGAAAACGCATAAGCCTAACCATGCGTTTGGATGACGCCGCAGGTGAAAAAATTGATGGTCCGCGTCCACCGAGAAAAGCAGGCAAAGGCGGTAAGCGCCCTCAAAGCAACAATGCGCCACGCAGCAGCAAAAAAGAAAAGTTACCGGATGGCAAAACCGGAACCTTTGCGGATTTGTTTGCTAATGCGAAAAAACTACGATAAACGAATTACTAAATAGACAGAAACACATAGAGGGAGTTAAACAACTCCCTCTTTTCACTTCTACTGCCCCCTCAAATAAGCCACAATCATAGCCACCGTCTCATCTTGAACCTTATCAACAAATACAAGTGGAGCATCCACCGTCAGCAACGCCTGGGCTGGGCCAATTAACATAGTGGTTAATAGAAAGCTCGTCGCCAACAAATCTTTAATCTTAATATCAGGCACGCTTTGCAATACAGAAGCAATGCTGGCTTGCGTCTTCTGGGAATACCTCATCACAAGCGCATTACCTTCCAACTCCGCCGAAACGGAATACAATGCACGAGAAACATCCGGCCGTCCCATCTTGGCGTCAAAAAACGCCGTCACTAAATTACCAACCACCGCTTCCAGTCTTTTACCGTGACTTATTGCGCAGGCTTCCTCAACCTTATCTACGATTTCAATAAGATGCTTTTCCAACACCCCGGCGAGCAAACTTTGCTTGTCTGAGAAGTATTGATAAAGCGTTCCCACAGACACACCCGCGCACTCAGCCACTTTCGTAGTGGTCAATCGTTCCGGCCCTTGCTCTAACAAAACCTGAATACATCCCTCAAAAATGGCATTCACAGTAAAGGTAGAACGCGCTTGAACCGGCTTTTTCCGGGGCTTCAAGCGTTGAGACTTATCCTGCATAAGATGCGAATTCCCGCTGTGATGAATACAGATTAGGATTATACCTCAACTCAGTTACGGAGAACGGTTATGAAAACGTACATTATTACTGGCGCCACAGGAGGTCTCGGACTTGCCACAGCCCGGCAACTGGCTAAACAACCTGAAAATAAAATCGTACTGGCTGTGCGCAATACGGATAAAGCCAAAAAACTCACCCAAGGCTGGAACGCAAACATTGACATTAAATTGCTAGATCTGTCTGATCTGCAAAGCGTAGAAACGTTTATAAAAAACTGGGACAGCCCCATTTCCGGGCTGATGAACAACGCTGCAGTGCAAATCGTTAACAACACCCGCTTCACTAAGCACGAAGGCTACGAAGAAACCATAGCTGTAAATCATTTAGCCGCACTCAAACTCACACATGGGTTAACACCCTATTTAAACCAGGGGCGCGTATTATTTATTGGCAGCGGAAGTCATCATCCAAAAAATATAACTGCGGGCATCTTTGGTTTTCGCGGCGCGAAATTTGAATCTATCGAAAACAGCGTCAAAGGCAAAACCTTATCTGCATCCGAACAACAAGCTGGCATGGATCGCTACGCCACATCCAAGTTTCTCAATATGATTACCACCGTTGAAATGGCGCGGCGCAACCAACCATGCCTGAAAATTTACTGCCTTGATCCAGGACTTATGGCCGGCACAGGCTTAGTAAGGACAGACAGCCCGGTGCGCATTTTCGGTTGGAAATATTTACTGCCATTGGTCTCTTGGATGCTGCCAGAATCCAGCACGACCAAACGATCAGCAAACACAGCAGCGTGGATCTTAACAGCCAATCACAACGAAGATTCAGGAACCATATTTTCGTTCAACCGCAAACCAGCAATAGGCATTTGGGAAAAAGTGTACGATAGGGAATTGGGGAAACAAATAATGGAAGATTCTTTAACGCTGATTTAAAAAATCTGTGTACAAACTTGGGCGAGTGTTTCCAATCGAACACACTCGCCCAAACAAAATGCTTATTCGTGCCGATCCAAAAACGCCACAATATCTTTCGCTGCTTCACGCCACTTGCGCTCCAACAAAACCGCGTGAGGGCTATCATATACTTTCATGTCTTTGCTGGTGCTGCTCACGTTTTCAAATAAATCTCTGCTGGAATACCACGGCACCAAAATATCGTCTTTACCATGAATCAAGAAAACCGGTATCGTTAGATGGCGTTTATTTTTATCAATATAATCCGAAGCCGCGAGCACGGTACTCACATAAGCACCGGGCAACCAATCATGGGCAACATAAGGATCATTCATTAAACGATCTTCCAGATCATCATCTTCTAACGCCAACAACAACCCCATATCCGATTCAACCGCTGGCACAGAAGACAAGCCGGAATACATCCACTCAGCGGCAGCACGCCCCATATCATTAATAAATTCCGGTGCGCGCAGGCCCAATACCTTCATGGAAGGATTATAACCCACACCACTGGTTATAACACCGTTCAACAAAAACTCATATTTCAACGCGGTATACATGGCCACCGTTCCACCCAAACTTTCCCACATTAAATAATTTTTCTCACCGGGGTGACGTTTGCGTATCAACTGCAACAGCTGTTTAACATCCACCGCGTATGCATCAAAACTTTCCACATAACCGTGGCCTTTAACGCCTTGCGAACGCCCCCAGCTTTGCATATCCGGGGCATACACGCGGTAGCCGTTCTCCACCAAATATTCGGCCAAATCAGAATAAATTCCGCCATGCATCGCGCTGGCATGCAGAATAATCACATTACCTTTCGCGGGTTCAGTGACGGGCCAAACACGGGTAAACAATTTCAAGCCATCTATATTGGTGAGCACCTCTTCCTTGTACCCATCGCGATTGGCCAAATTATCATAGATCAAGGGTGGATTAGAGCTACAGCCGCTCAGCAGCACCAAGCTCAACAAGAAAAAACTTAATATCCGTAGGAAAATCATTGCCTCTACCTCTATTTTTTATGAACGGCCAACGAAATTAGCCGCACTATAAGTCCCAAATCCGCCCTGAGTCAATCAACTGAAAGCGTCTCAGTCGCAATATGTCAGCGGCAATAATAGCCATTTAAATTTGCCCCCAATTCCCCCATAATCGCGAAAACCCTCACAGGACACTGATTGAGTGAAAAAAGCATTAGCGCGCCGGCTTGAGTCGATCCGAGAAGTAGAACTCCACCAAACGTTGACTCACATAAAACGGGGCTTAGAAAAGGAAAGTCTGCGGGTAAACCCAGATGGGCACCTGGCACAGACCACCCACCCCGAAACACTCGGTTCCGCCCTTACCCACCAATGGATCACCACCGATTACTCCGAAGCCCTGCTGGAGTTCATCACCCCGGTGTTTCAAGACATCAAGCGGCCACTGCAATTTCTGAACAACCTGCACAGCTTCACTTACCACAATATCGGTGAGGAAATTCTGTGGGTAAACAGCATGCCCTGTATCATGTCGGGGGAAATGAGCATCCCCATCGCGGAATACGGTAGCTCCAACGTGGGTCGTATGAAAAATGTCTACCGACACGGCCTGTGGCACCGCTATGGCCGCTACATGCAAACCATCGCCGGTATCCACTACAACGTATCCATACCTGACACTTTCTGGTCCATGTACCAGCAACTGGAAGGCAGCCAGCTCGACCCGCAGGAATTTATCTCCGAACAATACATGGGGCTGATACGCAACTTTCTGCGCAACGTGGGCTTGGTTGTCTACCTGTTTGGCTCCTCACCCGCCGTTTGCGCCAGCTTTCTGCAAGGCCGTGGAGAAAACCTGGAACGTTGGAAACAACACACTGCCTACATGCCCTACGGCACGTCATTACGCATGAGTGACCTGGGCTATAACAACGATGCCCAATCAGGGTTAGATATATCCTACAACTCTCTGGAAGAATACGTGTCCAGCCTGCAACACGCCATCCGCACACCTTACGCGCCCTATGAAAAAATCGGCGTGGAAGAAGATGGCGTCTACAAGCAGCTCAACACCAACATCCTGCAAATCGAAAACGAATTCTATAGCAGTATTCGCCCCAAACGCGTGACCCAAAGCGGCGAACGCCCCACCTGCGCTTTATCAAAACGCGGCGTGGAATACATCGAAATGCGCTGTGTGGACTTGGACCCGTTCAACCCAGTAGGCATTAGCGAAAGCCAAATCATGTTCTTGGACATCTTCGCCCTCTATTGCCTACTGCAAGAAAGCCCACCCATCAGCGACAAAGAAAAACAGTGCAACCATGACAACCTACAGGCCATCGTGACCCAAGGGCGCGACCCTTCCCTGCGGTTATCCTCTCCCTGCACCCAAGCTCCCTTCCAACACTGGGCCAAAGAGCACCTCAACAACATGCTCGAAGTAGCCAAGCTGTTCGACCTGGCCCACGGCCACGACAAACACAGCGCGGTGGTAAAACAGCAGATCGAAAAACTGCATAACCCGGCCCTCACTCCATCGGCCCAAGTCATACGATCTTTGCAGCAACGGGACCAATCGTTCTACGAATTCGCCCTGGAATGCGCACTAGACCACAAAGAACACTTTATGAAACAACCTCTTAGCAGCGAAGAAGTTATCCCCTTCCTGAGAGAGGCAAAGCTATCCCTAGCCAATCAACACCGAATCGAAGCTGAGGACGACATCTCTTTTGAACAATATTTAAGCAACTTTTTTGAGCAGGACGCTCTCAACTAACAAAAAGACAAATTTCAACGAGTTAGCGTGACTTCCTAGAATTCACTGCTACTCTTGATTGTAGGTGCAAAAACACGCGCCATTGATGCAGTAAAGATCCATGCCTATAGAGAGAACGAGGCACCGATAACAATGAGCATGAACGAGATCGACCACCAAAACTGGAGCATCGAAACCCTGAACAAGGCCTACCGACAAGGGTACATGTTCGGCCTAAGCGGGGAACCAGAGCGAGCTTGCCCATACAACTCCGAAGTCATAGCAGCCGCCTGGGAAGCCGGTTGGAGCGATGGATTCAACCAAGCCCAACAAATTGGCTTTAAAGACAACACGGCTGCCATTGCCTAACTCTATGACATAAAAGCGGGAATTTTCCGCGAGGACTGAGGTCGAAGTCATAGCCAAAAAGTAGATTAGTTTTATAATCTGCTGTGGGATTCTAGCCCCCCAAAGAAAGCACCAAGAAAAGGGCGAAGTACAGGCAAAGAGTAAGCTATGACACTACCTTCCAATCGAATCATAAACGCCCTGGGCGTACTGGGCTGTTTGGCATCACTGGCATTCGCCTACTTTTACCTGGAACAACACCTCGAACTCGAAGCCTGCCCCCTGTGCTTAATTGACCGCGCCATCATATTGGCCATCGGCTTCTTCTTCCTACTTGGGCTCATCATCAACCCCGGCCAACTCCTACGGCGCATCTTCGCTGGTTTTGCGTTTTTATTTTCTGCCTTGGGCATTGCCGTGTGCTGGCGTCACTTATGGTTACAAAGCCTACCCAAAGACCAAGTGCCCGAATGTAGCCCCGGCTTAGAATACATGCTCGAAACCTTTCCCATTGGCGAAACCATTCGCACCATTTTTAACAGCGCAGGCGAATGTGCCGACATCCAATGGAGCTTCATGGGCCTGTCAATTCCGGCACAAACCATGCTGATTTTTATCGGCTTCGCCCTACTCTCACTTGTACAAATAATAAGAAAAAGCCCCTAACTGACGGTTTTTACTCAACTTTCTACCCACAATTTTTAGAACAAGTTGGCATAAGAATTTTTTAAACCATACCAACACATGGCAAAACCCGCCTGAATACCCCAACCTGTCTCAAAAAAAGAATTTGTCAACGCAATAACTGTGAAATTCTCCTGACTTGAGTGCTTGCCGAGCCAAACTAATTTCAATATTCTCGATAGTCCCTGCTTTGAAAACAAAACGGCAAACACGCAAAAAAACAGGGACGGTTTGGCAAACACCAAATCATCACAATTAGAAAATATGCTTTTAAGCACAACAAAAATGAAGAAGTGGTATACACCATTTCGTTGAGAAAAAAGGTAACAGCGCAAAATAAAAGCGCACGCCAAAAATCAACAGAGACAAAAATACAGGAAGGGTAAAACAATGCTGACCGAAGCAAAAAACCCCACCGAACAATGGGGCACCGTCGACAAGCTGATCTCCCGCTGGCTAAAAGAACGGCAGGAACTCATACTGCTTTACTGCAAAGTGGATGGGTTAAAAGAATTTGTGCAGGCCGACACACCCATCAACGTTCGCGTACATGCACTGTGCGACGTCTTGATTGATTACGTATCGGCAGGCCACTTCGAAGTGTACCAACACCTCATGAAAGAAGCCGAACAATTCCAAGACGATTACCAAACCACCATCGACCGCATCCTTCCCCTGATACAACAATCCACCGAAATCGCACTCGACTTTAACGAACGTTATTCCGATGCCGAGCTGGAACCCGAAGACATGCAACGCCTATCGCAAGACCTGAACAAACTGGGCGTAAAAATGGTGGAACGTTTCGACCTGGAAGATCAACTGATCGAAAGCCTACATACCTGTCACGCCGACATGGTGGCCTAAAACACCCAATACCAAGCGAGCGGTACCTCGCCGTTCGCTGCCCTTCCCCATCTTTTCCTAAACCTCTTCACATTAAGCTAAACTGAATCTTATAAACCTAAATCATCGACTGATTTTTTTATGAGACCCTTATCCCTAGCTTTTATTTTATTTGCACTGATACTCAGCGGCTGTGGCGACACACCCAAGCGCACACTGGAAACAACCGTCCAAGGCGCTTACAGCGTAACCCTTAGCCCAGATGGCCAATATGCACTGGTGGGCTCCATCAAACACGGCGGCAGCCTGTGGCGCCTGCAAGACGGCGAACGCCTTTACAACTGGAACCACGCCCAAGGCCAACAATCCAATATCATTGCCAGCACCTTTTCTACCGACAGCAAATACGCAATCACTGCCGAAACCAAACGCTTTGTGATGTGGGAAATAGCCACAGGCAAACCCGCAGGGTTTTGGCCAGCAGACGGCGGCGTGCTATCACTGGCGCTTTCCGATAATGGCCGCTACGCCATTGTGGGCCAAGAAGACTACACCGCAATGTATTTAGACTTAGCCACCGGATCACAACTCAGCACACTAAACCATTCCGGCGACATCAGCACGGTTGCCATTAGCGCCGACGGACTAACAGGCATTACCGGCGGCGAAGACGGCATTATTCGCGTTTGGAATTTACCGGAAGGAAAAGAAACCTTCGCCTACAAAATGGGAGACGACATTAGCAGCGTAGCCATCAGCAGCGATGGCAGCTTAGTGTTTGCTGCACTGTATTACGGCAAAGGAAAAATATGGCAAACCAAAACCGGACAAGAAGTGGCAGAGATTGGACACTTTCGCACAACCATGACCACGGCAAAGTTTTCTGCTGACAACTCGAAACTTTTGACGGGGTTTACTGCTCGCAGAGTTGTGTTGTGGGATGTGCAAACCGGAGAAAACGAAAAAGAATGGCGCGCAGACGCCCCACTCTTTTGGCGCCCTTCAGGGTTAGTGGTAACCGATGTAGCGTTTGGAACTAAACCTGGAGAAATATTGAATGTATTTTCTAATGGGATGGTTTATTGGTGGTGATGCGTTTGGGAATATACGTTTTTACTAATACTGCACAGGTTAAAAGTAATAATTGGATAGATGTGGTTAGTTTGGTAGAGTTTTAATTTATTATGGGTTTGGGGTATACGAGCTTTGTTCGTTAAGTACGCTGTTAGCACAATGGCGAGTATGAAGTATTTTCTGATTATAGTTTTGATGCTGCCCTGCATTGTTTATGGTGCGGAGAGTACTTGCTACGGTACAACGTCTGACGGGCGTTTAGTGGACGGAGTAGAGCTTCCACGCTCTGGTCCAAATTTCATTACTTATAGTGATGTGGCGAGACTAGCAGGGCGTACTTATGTCCATTCTGAGGTCATGAATATAGTTGTTTCTGCATACGCAGATCTCTATAAAGATCTGCCTGGAAAAGTATATAAGTACGCTGAAACTGGTTTTAAGGAAGGTGGTGAATTCAAGCCACATAAAACGCATCGAAATGGTTTGTCCGTGGATTTCATGACACCAGTTAAAAATAGACATGGTGATTCGGTACACCTTCCCACTTATCCCTGGAATAAATTCGGTTACAGCATTGAGTTTGACGCCAGTGGGGAATTCGAAGATCTCACTATTGATTATGATGCGCTTGCTGCACATATCGTCGCATTAGATAAAGCAACAAAATCCCGAGGGCACAGTATATGGCGAGTAATATTTGATCCTGAACTTCAAACTGAGCTATACAATACTCAGTATGGTCAATATATTAAGGCCAATATACAACTTTCAACTAAGAAGTCATGGGTTCGGCATGATGAGCACTACCATGTTGATTTCATTGTCCCGTGTAAAAAATAGTGCTAACAAGTCGATGCACGCGGAGCCAGTTACGCTACACAAATATTATGGTATCGCTACGCTTTTGTACCATAATATTTGTTCCACTACACTTGCCCGGTGATCGAGGCGTTACAAGATAAAATATGAAGCAAGCATCCCGGTTTATGCCCAAGCACAAACCTAAAAAGGCAAGCAAGGCTGCACTAATTGCTTTTTTCGCCATAGCTTTGGTAATCGTTATTTATCAGCCATGGTATCTTCTAATGATTACAGGCGTAGCCTTAATAGTACTTATTTGGTGCGCAATAGATCAGCAAAAAGTAGAGAGGCATTTCCATAAGCTGTGCGATGACCGTAGTGGTTTATCTATCTGTGAGTTTGCCAGGGAATTTGATCCAAAGGTCGTAGATACTTGGATTATTCGAGCAGTCTATGAGCAGCTTCAAGCTGCGCTTCCTACCAAGCAAAATGTTCCTATAAAGGCTTCTGATGGTATCTTTGAAACATTGATGCTTGACGAAGATGATCTCGATCTAGACTTGGTTGCGGAGATTGCGCAACGAACTAGCCGAAGCCTTGAGGGCTACGAAAGCAATCCTTACTACGGCAAGGTAACAACGGTACGAAACTTGGTGCTATTTTTTAATCATCAGGCACGCGCCAATACAGTGTATCCACTCAATCAAATCAGCAGGTGACCCCATAAAAGGCGCTAACCCCGACTATTGCACCAAATGGAGATAAAAATGCTCTACTATGTGATAAAAATTGTAATAACGACGTTATTGATTGTTGTTATTTCAGAGATATCCAAACGTAGCTCCTTTGCTGGTGCCATATTGGCTTCGATACCCTTAGTATCAGTTTT
>JBFKSL010000007.1:0-23150 GCA_041626995.1 Ketobacter sp.
CCGGCTCAACCGGGCGCAATTAACCTAAAGATTAATCAGTAGTTACAGGTGTCACGATACTCTGAAATGCTGAAATCAGCGGTGTGGCGAGGCCCGCAAAGAAACTGATCAAAACGACGGTCGCCATCAACAAAACGCTTCATCCATGCAATACCATACTTACCGAGAATATCTTCATTTGGATAACCGCTATTGGCGCAGAAGTGAGAACCGTTATTGATTTCCAGAAAAGCTTTATCTGTGCTACGTGGAATGGCGTTATAAAAAGGTGAAGCATGTAAGCTTACTGCTGCAACGGCATCGGCTTGGCAGGCAATGATCAATGTTGGTGTAGTAATGCGATTAAAGCTGTTAAAGCCTGCATAATAAGGCGCTTGAGGAATAATGGCTTTTAAGTTTCTATCGGTGGAGAGCTTTAACGCACCGCCGCCGCCCATAGACCAGCCAATCGCTGCTAGTCGGCTCGCGTCTACCATGCCGTAGATCGCGCTGCTGCGATTACGACTTTCATTAATTACATGATCCAGAGCAGAACTTAATTGTCGTGCCCGGCTGTCGGGTTGATCGTAGATGCTGTTGGTATCTATGGTAATGACCACAAACCCCCAGGATGCTAAGCGGGAACCCCACCATTCTATGGATGATTCGTAGGAAACAAAACCGGGAACCACAGCAATGGCACCCATATTGCTACCAGCGTTGGTCGGGTAATGAATGGTACCACCACCAAATCCGCTGGCAGACCAACCGGAGACATTAATAGTGCGAACACTAAATGGACCGCTTCGGGTATTTTCCAGTGCGGACTCAGTTGGGTTTGGCCCGCGAATGGTTCCGTTACAATTACTACATGGGTCAGGTTCGGGTTCAGGTGTGGGATCGGGATTGGTTATGGCAAAGACGTTTAACGAAAGCATTAATACAGCTATGCCGCTGAAAATTTTATTGAATACACTTTTTTTCATTGTTGATCTCTCTAATCACAGAAAGTTGGGTTATACAAAACGCTATTATTGACGAAGAGCGCGTATGACATCAGAAAACACCGGGTACGACTTCCCCGGTGTTTTCTGAAAACTAAAAGGAGTTCAAAATCAGTAGTAGTTACAATTTTCTCTGTATTCGTTTATGTTGCGATCCGATTCATGATTAGGGCCACATAGGAACTGCTGGTAACGTGTGTCGTTATCAATCCAGCGTTTCATCCAGGCAATACCGTACTTGCCTAGAATATCTTCGTTAGAATAGTGGCTGTTTGCGCAGAAGTGATCGCCTCCATTAATTTCCAGAAAAGCTTTGGGGGTGCTACCGGGAATATCGCGATAAAAAGGCGAGGCATGTTGTGCTACAGGTGCAACAATATCAAGTTCGCAGGCAATAATAAAAGTAGGTGTGGTGATTTCATCAAAATCATTAAATCCTGCATACCAAGGAGCTTGTGGAATAATTGCTTCCAGGTGACGATCGGTAGATAGCTTCAAGGTGCCGCCGCCACCCATGGACCAACCAATTACACCCAAGCGGCTTTCATCCACCATGCCGTAAATGTCGCTGTAGCGGCTGCGGTTTTGGCTTAACACATAATCCAAAGCAGAGCTTAACTGACGCGCCCGACTATCGGGTTGGTCTACTGTAGTGGTGGTATCGATCGTGATAACCACAAACCCCCATGACGCTAGTCTAGGCCCCCACCAATCAATGGAGTTTTCATAGGAAAGGTAGCCAGGCACCGCTGCAATGGCACCCATACCTGTGCCTGCATTAGTGGGGTACCAAACGGTTCCTCCACCAAAGCCACTGGCACGCCAACCGGATACATTGAACGAATCTACGTTATAGGGCCCGCCTCGAGTGTTTTCCAAAGCAGAAACGGTGGGGTTAGGGCCGCGTTGGTAAGGGTTGGTGTCGCAGTTGGAGCAAGGGGTTGGATCGGGATCCGGTTCAGGCTCGGGGGTAGGAGTGGTTGCAAGCAGATTCATGGACAATAGCAAGGCGCTAGCGCCAATGGAAATCTTTTGGAAAATTCCATTCTTCATCGTTTTTAACCTTTTCGTTACTTGTTATTTGAGTTTTCAGTGGTTGTGACGCTGTTGTTAAATGCCTGCCTCCCAAACAGCAAAATTGAGCAAAGGTTTAAACACCCATGCCGGAGCGGGCTGGCATATTTGCCCATACGAGACAATGTCAGTCAATATCTTGAAATGAATCAAATAATGATTATGTCTTGTTTGTGGGGCTTGAAATGGTAATAAGAGATTAATTACTAAGCAGATTGACTGCGGATTGGTGGTTGTTGTGGCCGACATTGTGCGGAATTTAGGTCATGTGACCGGTATAACCTTTTAGCCTCGTTTGGCCGTTTTACTACGATTTAAGGACAGCTTTGTGGATATGCCACCGTTGCAGCGTGTTCATGTTGTTACTACGGCTATTAATTAATAGGTTCCGAGTTTCAGACAAATACTTTTTAGGGCAAAAACTTTTAAGTTAGGCAAACCGGTCAAATGTCTTGGTTCTAGGGGAAATCTTGAGTGCTAGGCGAAGACATTTTATAGGCGTTTGGTTAAGTTGCCGTTCTCCCGATAACAACAATTCCCGTGAGAAGACCTATGAAATTCCCCAATATCAAATATTCCTTACTGCTGGCGTACGCCATGTTTTCTATAAATGCTTTTGCCATCAACCCCGGTGGGGGAAGCAGCTCTCCAACTAAAATGATTATTGGTGATTCCATTTTTGCACTGTCTGGTGAAATACATGAATTTTTGGAAGACGACTTAAATGAAAGCATCGACACCTATGCCCGCAGCGGTTGCCAAATGATAGGAGGAAACATAATTTGTAGCAGCTACTATTCGGTTCCTCGGCAGTATTCTCGTGCCAGTAAAAGAGGTATTGAAACCGTTATTATGAATGGTGGAGGTAATGATTTCTTATTGGGTGATGGTGCAGATTGCGGTGCACCCACATCGCGAGAATGTCAGGAATTGCTAATGGATATCGAAGAAACGATTGCCGGTCTCGTTTCTGATATGCATGGTGACGGTATTGGCGAGATCCTGTTTTTAGGTTATTACTATCTGGAAGACAATGATCGTAATAACGAAATTAACCGCCTATCTATGGAATACAAAGCCGCAAACTATGGAGCTATGGGCGTAAAGTTTGTGGACACTCGATCAGCGTTTTTAGGCAATGAACGAAGCTATATTACTTCAGACGGTATTCACCCTAACTCTCGTGGCTCTCGGGTATTGGCTGATTTGATCTTAAGATTTTTAGATTAATTATTAGTTTTATTTCTGCGGGACGTCGCTAAGAGCTTCTTATGACGTCCTTTTTTCTGTGTAATGAATTCGTCTTATGCTTCGATGTTATTTTTTCTGCTTCCTGCTTTCAGTTTTTTGCAAATCGGCCTTTGCTCAGAGTCTCATTAAAAATGAACAGGACATAGAATTTGTAAAAATTCCAGCGGGAAAATTTTTGATGGGAAGCCCATCATCAGAGCCAGATAGGGGGAATGATGAAAGATTGCATGCCGTTGTAATCAGTCAGCCATTCTATCTTCAAACCACTGAAGTCACGCGCAAGCAATGGAAAGTGTTGATGGGGGAAGACCCCTCACCCTTTCCATACTGTGGTGATCAATGCCCGGTGCACAGAGTAAAATGGGATTGGGTAATGATGTTTATTAGAAAGCTGAATGCTGTTAATGCCAAATATCAATATCGTTTGCCAACGGAAGCAGAATGGGAGTATGCAGCACGGGCAGGTAACCAAAACTTGTATGGTTTCGGTGATTGTGTCAATAAAACACAAGCGGTTGTTGATTTGCGCGATAGCTCACCGGATTGTTTTGAAGGAAAAGTATTCAGCCAGCCGCAACCGGTAGCTTCCACCCAGGCAAATTCCTGGGGGCTATATGATATGCATGGTAATGTTTGGGAGATGGTATCCGATTGGTATAGCGATTATCCCTCAAAAGAGGTAGTTGATCCCCAAGGCCCGGCGATAGGAAAATATCGAGTTTTAAGAGGCGGAAGCTGGAAATACCCTGCCGTTTTTTCCCGTTCAGCAAATAGAAAGCAAGCCACAAGAGATATTGCTGGCTTTCGTTTGGTATTGCAGATTAAAGAATAAAATGAATTATTTTAGAAAACCTAATTAGTCAAAATGTTAACAGGTTTGTGACAAATTACAGCGCTTTTAAAGCGCCAGTATTCTGGACAAAGTAAATGTCTACTTCTATTTTTATTCATGCATTTTTATTCTTCTCATCTGATAGAAGGAATCTAACGACGAGATTGCCTTAATCTATTTGCAAGCCTGGTATCAGGTTGTAAGAGGTGTTGTCTATGCTTGATTCCGTGCCAGCGCTTGATCTTGATTTTTTGCTAATAACGCCAGATATAGAGCGTACAAATTTGTATGCTCCCATTATACCCAACGCAGAATTATTGCAGTTAAACTGCGAGGAAGATGCCAGCGAGCATGTACAAAATATTTATGAGACTCTGCATAGTAAGAAGATAGATACTATTGCAGTGGTTCACCGGCCACCATTGGATGCCAATACCTTCGCGCAAAAGTTGCGGGCTCTACCAGGGGGCAAAGATTTTTATATTGTTGTTATTGTTCCCTACGATGTGAAGCCGCCTTCCGGTGTTACCACTGATGTGGATGATTTTCTAATCCTTTCGGCACAACATCTTGATAAAAGTGTATTGCAGCGTTGTTTGTCCCGATATAACCGCAATGTTGAAATTCGTAATGAGTTTGTCGCTGCAACACGCACTGCTGTGAGTGCCATCGAATCCGCTTCAGAATACGGTTCTTTGATCCATTACTTCGAGGCCACTGAGAATTGTAATAGCTTTGGTGACTTGAAAGAAACTATTGCTGACTTTTTGCTCTCTAGAAATCTTTCTGTTGATTTTGTTATCGATACTGGCGAGAGTCTGGATTATTGGATCAGTGAAAATCGATCCAGAAATCATCGCTTTATGCTAGATCGCATGCGTAAAGCAAAAAAGAGAATGGTTTCTACAGATAAGTTGCTTGGGTTTTACTTTGAACATTTCACCTTGTTGATATCTAATGCGCCTTATCATGAAGCCGAAAAATACGGTCGGTTAAAAGATACTTTAGCGCATTTCTGCACGATAACAGAAGCGAGAATTCGTGGCCTGATCATTAAAGAGAGCATATCTAAGCAGAACAATGATATTGTAACGGTGATGAACTTGATTAGGGCTTCCACTGAAGACGCAAAAAAACATGTAGAATCTATTATGAAGACACTTGTAAGTGATATTGAGTTGGCTGCCAACACCTTCGATATGAATTTGCAAGAGGAAGAAAAGTTGTTGCAAGTGGCTCAACATGCCGCCAGTAGCCTATGGCAGTTTCACGACAATAGCCAGCAGTTAGAGATACATTTTTTGAGTTTGGTAGAATCCATTAGCGCAATGAAAAAACTCACTTGTGCTTCACAGGATGCACCCATACAAATGGATAGTGTTGAACTTTTCTAACTACTCTATCCCAAAGCTAGCCAAATAGAGCTTAGCCATAACTGCAAGCTCTTTGGCTTCTTTGCGAGCTTGCGTTTCTCGTTGGTTGTTCAATACAGAATGAATTAGATATCCAGTAATCAATCTAACCAGCATTCTAATTTTAAATTCGATCTCTTCAATTTCGATCTCTTGTAACTCGCTATCAAATAAATCGAATAGCATCACCACAGTTTTGTCCTCCATGGTGGAGACCATTTTTCCTGAAAGCACATCTGGTGTTTCGGTGATCAAGCGACTCATACTATGGCGAAAATGTTTAAAGCCTAGCAGACCTGCCAACATCAAATTTTCCACATACAGTCCAATTCCCGGTGTGTTCATGGAGTTTTTCATGTCGGTCACCACACTTAATATTTGATCCATAACGCGGTTTATCCAGGCGATAAAGATCGCATCCTTGTCTTCAAAGTACTGATAAATGGTGGGAACCGCCACACCGCTTTCCAGGGAAAGCTCCAAAATCGTGGTTTTTCGGTATCCATAGGTTGATAAAACCTGAGTGCAAGCATCCAGTACGGAGTTGTACTTTTGAATTGCTCGTGCTTGCTTGGGTTTACGTCTTTGAATTTTAACGGCTTTTTTATTCATTTTTTTTATTTTTGATGAGGTTTAAATCCTGAATGATATGCTTATATACTCATATTATGATTTCTCAAAATACAGTAATTAGCAATAACAAGAATGAAAGATGAGAAATGAGATGGCGGAACCAGCGATAAAAATGGAAACGGTTGTAGCAAGTTGTTCTTCAGCGCAAAGGCCACCCATGGTAAAAGGAGATCCAGTGATTGGCAGCCTTCGTCCTTTGCTAAAGGATCCTCATGTGTTTCTAAAACAAGCCTACAAAGATTATGGATCCGCTTTTCGATTTCAGGCGGTCACACGTAACTTTGTGGTGTTGGCTGGAGTCGAGGCCAATCGTTTTGTGTCTGCGGAGGGAAAGGATCTATTTTCTGTCGATGGATTTTGGGGGGAGACTGGTCGCTACATGAGTTGCCCTCATATGCTCAGCATGGTAGATGGAGAAATCCATCAGTATCAAAGAAAAATTATGGCACCTGCGCTGTTGCAGCAACGTTTTAAGAACAATATTGATGCAATGGCTGGCAATATAATTGAATTGATTGAACGTCGCGCTAAAACAGGAAAACTGGACTTTGGCTCTTTTGCCCGCCAAATGTTATCTAACCAATTGAGTAGCACACTGCATGGTTACAAGGCACCACATTGGAAAGTGGAAACCATGATTAGCACGTTTAATACCATTACTAAGGTGTTTGGTCTGCGCAGTTTACCCCATATGGCTCTATATTCACCGGCGCAAAAGTATCGGGAATACATTACCTTCAGGGAACTAAAGAAAACGATCGACAAGGCCAGAAATCGTAGTGAGGCAGAAAAGAAGGCCTATCCTTATTATTTGGATTTAATTATGCCAGCGCTGGCAGAAAAACCGGAGTGGTTTAGTGAAGGCGACCTAATGGGACATACGATGTTACCGTTTGTTGGTGCGCTGGATACTATTGCGGCTACCCAAGGTTTTATGATGTATCGTTTATTAAAAAATCCGAATTTATACCAACGTATTCAACGCGAAGTGGATGAGGTGTTTAGTCAAGGGGTTCCAGATTTGGCAACATTAAAATCCATGGAAGACCTCAATGGCTTGTTCCGTGAAACCATGCGTGTGCAACCCACCGCTTTTGGTATTGTGCGGTCTGCCAAGGATAATTTTTTGTTCAATGATTATCAGGTAAATAAAGGCGAAGATGTGCTTATCTTTACCACTGCGGATCACTTTAATCCCCAATACTTTTCCGACCCTCAGCATTTTGATATTGAGCGTTATAGGGAACCCCGTAACGAACACAGGCAACCCGATTTTGCACCGTTTGGAAAAGGCCCCCATAACTGTATTGGTGCTAGTTTAAGTGAGCTGCTTATGCCTTTGCATATGGGGTTAATGTTGTATCTGTTAGACATCAAGCCGGTATGTGATTTGGATAAGGTAAAGGTGACCTACGGTCCGGCTCCGGTATTGTCCAAGAATTTTAAAATTCAGGTAAGGCAGCGTCGTGTTATGTAGTCCATATGGATTTTGCTTACGCTAATTATTGTGATTATAGTGTGATGTCAGCGCCGTAAAAGGAAAATTATAATGAGCGAAGCTACTGCCAAAATCACTATCAATGTACCCCGTGAGCAGGCCTGGGAGATTCTTCGGGATCTAACCCAAGCCCATAACTATGTGCCTGGAATTGTGAAAACGGAGGTCACTACGGAACAGAAGGAAGGGGCGGGTGCCAGTCGTCGTGTATATCAAGGAGAAACGAAATGGCTACAGGAAACCGTAACCGAGTGGCGTGATGGCCATGGTTTTAAAATTCGGTTACACAAAGGTAAAAAGGATGTGCCATTTAAAAACGCATTTTTTGAGTACCACATTGATGATGAAGGGGAGAATCGTACCGCGCTTACTATGGTGATGGGATACACACCGCCTATGGGAGTGTTAGGCAAGGGTTTGGATAGGCTATTTTTAAATAAAGCCATATCCAAAGTGATTAGGGATGTGGCTGTTAGCATGAAGTTGTATTACGAAACAGGTAAGCCCACGACGAAGTCTGCACTGAGATCTTATAAATCGAATCTAGTTTGACTTTCGTTGCAAGCTTTCAATTATGAGTGGTAAACCAATATCAATCTGGCTTGTATTCATTAGATGGTCTAGCTGTAATTCGGACTTTTTATCATTGGCAAGCGGTTTTAAATCTTCAGACATCGTATTTTGATTGTTACATAATGCCGATTGAATGGTCACTGCACCAATCACTAAATGTACAATGGCAAGATACGCTCGTAGAGCGTCAGAAAAGTCCAACCCTTCCTGCATCATACGCTGCATAAAAGCCGCGGTAACAGCCAGTGCATTAGGCCCCACATTGACGGAGCCCAAAGTAGGTAACCAACTGGTTTCTCCGCTTAAGGCGCTGAACATAGCGTGAGCGACATGAGTGATCCATTGATCCAAGGGCAGTTCTTTGTTTGGAATCACATTGGCTCGTAATATAAATTCATCCAAAGTTTCCCGCAGTAAGGCTTCTTTATTGGGGAAGTGCTTATAAATGGCCATGGGGCTTATATCCATGTGCTCAGCTAGCCTGCGCATGGTAAGTTTTTCCACGCCCTGTTCATCCACAATGACTAAGGCAGCATTAAGATAAACCGACTTGTTTTGATATTTGCCTTTTTTTTGAGTCTTTGTCATGGGCCTATTATACGGGTGTAAATGTTATAGGAAGTTTTAACAGGGTTCGGGCAAACATGGAAGCTATATAGGGTGTTTCCCCGTTTATTTTTATATTTTTGGTACGACATAAAAATTCACTTAATACAACACGGATTTCCATGCGTGCCAGTTCCCGGCCGATACAGGCGTGAATGCCGTGACCAAAGGTAAGATGTTTTTTACCGTTTTTACGATTCAAAAGAAGCGTATCCGGCTGATCCCAAAAACGCTCATCACGGTTCCCTGATGCCCACATTAGAAAAACGCGGCTACCTTTGGGCATTTTTATCCCGTGCATTTCTGTATCTTGTTTTGTCCAGCGAAAGTGGCCTTGAAATGCCGATTCTAATCGTAATACTTCTTCTATAAAGGCGGGGATTTGTTCTGGGTGTTGTCGCATTTCTTCCTGTAGTTCGGGATGATCAATCAGCATTTTTAAGGCATTGCCCATAGTGGTGGCGGAAGAGTCGCTGCCCGCAATCAAAAGCTGAAAAATAGCACTGGCCGCTTTTTTGTCATCAAAGTTTTTGTCTGGGCTGCGAGCAGCCTGAGCAAAAATGCCCATTAGGTTATCCTGAGGATTTTTCTTCGCTTGAAGATACTGCTGCCAGCAGTAATTTAAAAAAGTAAGGGCCGTTGCCTGGCTGCGAAGCAGCTCTGCTCCAGTTTGAATGCCGTTTTGGGAATTCAAGGTATCTACACACCATTGCTTAATCTGTTCAAAATCCTGCTCTGGCAAACCTAATAGACGCATAACAAAGATCATAGGCAGTCGCCAGCCGAATGCTTGCATAAATTCCACCTCTCCCTGCCCGATAAATTGATCCATCATCGAGCGGCACAGGTTTTCCACTTCTGATTCAAGCTGTTTTACAAAGTGAGAATTTAAACAGGTATGGCCAATCTTTCGTTCTTCAGTGTGGGCTGGCTGATCCGCTGTGGCCAGTACATCAGCGGGTATTAAACCCAGCTTGCTAAGCAAATCAAAGCGGCGCACTTCTTTGAGTAAATCTTTTCCTGGGGGGAGGTTGGCAACGATGCCTTGGTGGGCGGAAGAAAACACCTCCACATTACGGCTTGCTTCAACAATGTCTTGATAACGAGAAAGGCAAAATACACCGTTCTTCAGTTTATATAGCGGGTATTGATCCCGCAGCAGCTTATAAAGAGGGTAAGGATTTTGAAAGCACTCCGCCTGTAGAGGTTGGAAATCTTCTGGGGTTTTCGGCGAGGCGTTCAGTGTATAGATGTTTTTTGCCGGTTTGGCGCGTAGTTTTTCTCCGAACTCAGATAGGCTGGCATAACCTTTTAAGCCATTAACCATACCGGAATACAGCACAGCGCGGCGGGTGTGATATGCAAGTTGCAACATGGTGGTGACCGTTATTATTGATGTTATTACTCAAACATAGATCATGAGGTATACATTGTAAACCTTGTGAGATCAATATATTCTGTAGATGTTTAACCATTGAGGGAATCACCAATGAGTTTGTTGGGTAAAACGATTTTTATTACCGGGGCTTCACGTGGCATTGGTTTGGCAATGGCTCAGCGCTTTGCGCAAGATGGAGCGAATGTTGCCATATGTTCAAAAACAGAAGAGCCCCATTCGACTTTGCCGGGTACCATTTTTGAAACTGCAGAAAAAGTTCAAGAGGCGGGCGGTAATCCATTACCTTTGGTTATGGATGTGCGTAGTGAAGAGTCTGTGCAGGCAGCTGTTGAAAAAACTGTGCAAACTTTTGGTGGTATCGATATCTGTATTAATAATGCCGGTGCGTTTTGGATGCAGCCTTCTTATGCTACAAGCATCAAACGTCATGATTTGTTGTTTGATATTAATGAACGTGGCTGTTTTCTGGTGACTCAGTGTTGTTATCCTCATTTGCTGAACTCACAAAATCCCCATGTGTTGAATATTTCTCCCCCTATCGATTTGAAGCCGGTTTGGTTTCAGCATACATCGCCTTACAGCGTTTCAAAATACGCCATGAGTTTGTATGCCTTGGGGTGGGCTAAAGAGTTTGCCCAACAGGGTATCGCTGTGAATACGCTTTGGCCTCGGGTGGGAGTGGAATCTCCTGCGGCGTTAGTTCACGGTGGTCAAGAGTTACAGGCGGAATTGCGTAAACCCACTATTATGGCCGATGCTGCCTATGCCATTGTTAACAAACCTGCGCGGGAGTTTAGTGGTAATTTTTGCATTGATGACACTTTGTTGTATGAAGAGGGTGTAACAGATTTCGAGCAATACAGTGTGCGGCCAGGATCGGCACTTATGCCAGACTATTTTGTGCCGGAGAGCATTGCGGCGCCCCCCGGCATTAAGTTGAGTAAATTTCGTTTATATGAGGTCGATTAATTAGACCGCTACGTGTTCCGATATCATGCTTGCCATGGCATAAACGGTGAGTTGTGGATTCACCAGAATAGACGTGGGAAAAAGGCTGGCGTCAGATATGAATAAATTTTTCAGATCATGACTTTCTCCATTTTTGTTTACCACGCTGTTACTAGAATCAGTAGACATGCGCATCGTGCCTTGCGGGTGGTATGACGTCATATAAAATTGATTGGGCACATTTTTGCATTCGGCTAAAGCTTGATTCACTTCATCCATGCTGCTCAGTTTGTAGCGCTTCGATGTGGGTAAGTAAACGTAGTTTGCTCCGTCTGCTAGCAGTACTTCGCTCATGGTGCGAATGGAGTTCACCAAGGTTTCATAATCCTTATCGATAAGATCATAGTCGATCTTTTTACGGCCATTATCCCAATATACTCTGCCTACGTTATGATCGTGAATTAAGCTGGCTAGCGTGGAGAAATGAACTCCTTTTGCCATGAACTCCATATACTCTTTGCCAATACCGGGCTCTACCGCTGTGGAAAGCAAGGCCGGAAGCGAAGCGCCTGCTTCGATGATATAACCACCTTTGTCGGGATGCTCAAATTCATCAATGTAACTGCTTAAGGTTGCTCCTTGCCAGCCGTGAAGTTCTTGCTCGTGCTCACCTACTACGATTGCGGATGGGTGGCAGGCAAAGTTTCTACCTACCTGATTATTCTCTTTAATTCCATCGCTGTTTAAGGCGATAAGCGGAGATTGAATTGCTCCTGCAGATAAAACAATTTTATCTGCGAAGGCTGTGATTTGTTGTTTTACCTTGCGGGTGTTGGGATCAATTGTTTGTGCGTTAACACCAATAGCCTTTCCGTTTTTGGAAACGACTTGGTTAACTCGAACATTGGAATAAAATTTCGCACCTTTGTCGATGGCCCAGGGAATGTAGGAGACCAGCATGGACTGCTTGCGATCATAGCGGCAACCGGACAGGCATTTTCCTGCTAAGGCGCAATCCTTGGTATTTCGCCCAAGCATTTTTGCCGAGTAACCCAGTTTTTTACTGGCTTTTAGTAAAATCTCACCGGATGCGTTGGTTTCATGGGGCAGGTTTTCGTGAATGCTAAGGCGTTTCTCAATCTTTTCAAAATAGGGTCTTATTTTGTCAGGGCCAAAATTCTCCAGACCGAAGTCATTACCCCAAGCTTTTAAGTAGTGATCGGGAGTGCGGAAGGTAACGGCTCCATTAACCAGGGTAGATCCACCAATGCCTGCGCCCTGGAGAATACTAAGGTCGCCGCTACTATTTAACTGAAAACCTTTATCCTGATATAGGGTGGCCATGGAGTTAATAATATCTTTTGGAAACCTAGATGAAGGAAAGAAATCTCCGGCTTCGAACACAACGACTTTAAGACCACGGCTGGCCAGCTCGAAAGCGTTAACGGCACCACCAGCACCAGAACCGATGATGATAACGTCCGCAGTGATGTTGAGTTCGTCCCCAGTTAATGTTGATCCATCAATGATGGGCAGCGATGCAGTTGTTCTGATTTTTGTGCTCATGGTTCAACCTTTAAACTCTGTTACGCCTAGTGCAGGAAGTTCTCGATTGGTGATTTGATCAAACGAGGGGAAGCTCGGCCATGATCGCGGATCGCCCCAGTAGCCGATATAAACCAGTTTTTTAATGGTAATGGCTATTACTTTTTGTGCCTGCAAGCCTTGCTCCCAAGAGCGAATATAGTCGCGGGCTTGCTCAGGGGACATGTCCGCAAAAGGTTTGAAATGAAAACCTAAAATGTAACTGGCGTTATTGAATAGGCTAAGGCCTAATGATAATTCTTCAACTAAAGGTGCGTCCAGATTAGCGATAACCTGTTTTATGTTTGTTATCAGTGGTAGGCTATCGGCTTGCACAACTGGGTAGTTTGCTGTGGGTAATAATGCTTTTACTGCAGTTTCAAATAATGCTGTGTGCTTTTCAATGGTTTCGTCGAATGTGGTGGCGTTTCCCAGTGTGGATACCAACCCTGAACTGAGTGCTGCACTCACAAGGCTTAGATTTTTTATAAAATGCCTTCTGTTCATAGTGAATTTCTCCCTCTATAAACTGGCAATGTTATGCAGATAGCGTGTTGATGTCTACGCTCGTGGAGAAAATAATGGCTGATATAATCAGTGTGATTTAACTGGGTTTGAGGTCAAAATAATGTGAAAGCACGGCGCGGCCAGCAAAATACTGACCACGCTAGGATGTCTGTTTTAAAAAGATGACTTAGTTAAGAAACTAATGTTGGCTGCCCGTAAATTAATTGGTTTGCCCAGCGGTTTACGATGCCAGCTGAAGAACCTTCGATGCGCTTGCATGCTTCCAGATAAGGTGGCAAATATTTTATAGACTTAGGCGCTCGGTTCATAATGCCGCCAACTATCTTAATATCACGATCAAATTTGGCTTGCAGTTTTGGTGTGATTTCTGGGAAGCCAAAATCACGACGTAACCGTTCAGGTAGCAATACAGCAGTTTGAATTTTGTGTCGATTAAGAATCGGTAATAGATAAGTTCTCATGGTGAAAATATATTCCACCAGCTCGCGCCCTACGTCACCAACATAAAGTTCATCGGAGTCTACTACTTTATTGTAGTATTCCATGAAGTCTTCCCAGGTTTCTGGAATAGCAGAGTCAGGAATGCCAAATAAGTAGGCGAACATTTTCGATTCTTCGTAGTATTGATCGCGTTCAGCTTTTGTTAGCGGTTGATGAAATAGTTCATAAACGCGCAGCCCGGTTACCCACAGCGTTGCATGCACCCACAGCATCGAGCTGATCTGGTTAGCAAAGTAAGCGCTGCCTTTTTTAGTGCGGCCAGTGTTTTCTGAAACTTTACCGGTAATTTTGGCGTGAATATTATGAACGCGAATGGCAGATTCCAACACTTGATCAAGATTGCCAAATACCATGGAGTGTACGTTCAAAAAGGTACGGCGTAATCGGCCAAGTGGATCGGTTTGAGTTTGAGAGTGCTGATCAATTGCTTGTGCAACCCAGGGGTGGGCAAGCTGCAGAAGGTTGGCACAGCCCGCGCCAAGCATAATGGTAGTATGGCGGTTTACTTTCCAAGCCATTGAGTTTGGCCCGTATATACCTTCTTGAGGATTTAATACGCGCTGACTCATTTCTTCCAGTTGGGCTTTTAAATCATCTTTTGTAATTGCTTGTTTTGATTGTTTTTTTTCTGGCTGTGTATTTTGATTTGGATCGTTAGCAGACATCTCTCTGTACTCCTGAGCAAGAAACCCCACTACTTTGGAGGAATTGCCATTAGGAAACAATGATACAGATCAAGATATATGTCTCGATGCGCTAAACGGTGAACACCGACTTATTCAGCTTGGTGTGATATTAACCGGCATGCTGCTATAGAGTCTTTTGGCGAATTTGGGCAGGTTAATATCTGGCAGAAAATGAGTTAGGTTTTCTTGGTAGTTGTTTGGTGGCGAGATGGATACATTATTTGTTTCGCTGTATTCCTGCCATAACGAGTGGCTTAGCTCTGCGTGGCGATGCCATTCCCCGCCTAAAATCCAGTTCACCAAATGATTTGCCACATCGGGCATTTTTCGGGGTAGTTGTTTGTGTTCCTTTTGTAGCCATTGGGTTATGGAGTCTACATTCACTGTATTCATTACTTCAGCATAACCTAATTGTTGTAGCGCTTTGGCATTCGATAGCTGTTCCATTTGGCCGCTTAACGGACGAGTCAAAACAGGGATGCCCAAGTGCAAACACTCACTGTTCAGTTCAAAGCCCGTATTACAAATGACCCCACGGGCACCACACAAATCGTTTTTAAATCCATGATGATTGGCTTTGCGTAAAGCGACATTACCCAGGTTCGTATCTTTAAGTTCGGATGAGTACTGAATAAATTGATAGGGCTTAAGCTGTTGTAAAATCTCAGTTATGTGTTGTTGATTCTCAAACGGTAGGTATACCACATAGGCATTGTGGCAAGGCTTGGGTGATAGGCTGGTATCAATAATAGGAGGCAGAATACCCAGATGGTAAGGATGCCAGTGTTGACCAATGCTGATGTTGGACGGGGCGAATAACTTCATCACCCAGTTTGATAGCAAGGTTTCACCAGCAACTGGTGTATTTTCGCCAAAGGCGTATTGATGTCCGGTGGTAATTAACGGTTTTCTCTGCAAATTGGCAGCCCATGCTGTCACTGGTTCGAAATCGCTGATGACCACATCGTATTGATTTAAGTTCAGGGTTGCCACGTCTTTTGCGAAGTTTAACAAACGGGCATTCAGTGCTGTTTTCAAATAGTTAATGGCACCAGACTCGGTGATGAAGGTTAGCCCTTCACGATGCAAATAGTTTCCGAAAACTTCCATGTCGAATAAGTTGCTTTGCCTGCGGCCTGAAAATAGATAGGTAACTTCGGCATTATGTAATTTGAAATACTTAGCCATCATTCGCGCCCGAGAAAGGTGGCCGTTTCCTGTGCCTTGAACACCATATAATATTTTCATGTCACACCTTTTATTTTGGGTACACATGAAAATCTATGTTATTGGAATGAAGCTTGAGTTAATTTTGTATTAATTTTTTGTGAAGAAATTAAGGGGAGAGTGATTGAACTACAATATGGGGCTACCAGTTACAGAGCTGGTAATATCCGTAAGCCAAATGACGACGGCGTAACGGGCGCCCTTGCCAATACCACACAGTACCAGTAGCACCCAAAGTCTAACCCGCATAATGCCTGCAATAAATGTTAAGGCATCGCCACCTACAGGCAACCAAGCTAGCAGCAAACTCCAGCTGCCATAACGTTGAAACCATTGTTGCGATTTGTCCAGGTTTTCTGCTTTAAAGGGAAACCACTTGCGTTCCTGAAAGTGTAAAAGATAACGTCCTAAAGCCCAATTAACGGCAGCACCCAATGTGTTACCAGTTGTTGCCGATAACCAAAGTGCGAATTGAGATTTACCTTCAATAAGTAATGTGACCAATACTATTTCGGAATAGAACGGTAAAAGGGTCGCGGCAAGAAAAGCGCTTAAAAAAAGCAGGCCATAACTAATCATGATTAATCGTTTAATACTAATTCGCGATGGGTTTTTCGAACGGCTGATGCAAACATGGCAAATAGTTTTCGTTGATGTTTTTGATAGGGTAAGTACTCCGGGTGCCATTGCACCCCAACCAGAAAACCGAAGTTGCTTTCAATGGCCTGCACAAATCCGTCTTGATCCCGGGCGACTACTGATAACCCGTTGCCTATTTTATTGATCGCTTGCTCGTGCAAACTGTTCACTTTAATCTGTTTTACATTCAGGCTTTCCCGCAAACGGCTTGGGCGTTCCAGCTTAACCCATTTAATCGGTCGTATGCTGCGTATGTTGGGTGTGACTTTTCGTAAAGGTCGAATATCTTGATACAGGCTTCCGTTTGATACCACGTTGATCAGCTGTGCGCCTCGACAGATGCCTAAAACGGGAATATTCTCTTCCAGGGCTTTGTTGATCATAGCGATCTCAAACTGATCACGTTCCATATCGTAGCTGCGTTTGGGATGGTGATCTTCCCCATAATGATGGGGCTCAATATCACTGCCGCCACCAATAACAATGCCATGGATGGGTACGTCCGGCAAGGCGGTTCTGGCGGTAACATAAATGGCGCGCAAACCGCATAGCCATAAATTAAACCGTGTGGCCCACCAACCAAATCTTAGCGGACTATGTGGGCCCGTTACCGCTACCAAAGGGTGTTTGCTTTCATCCTGCATGGGTGTCGTCATCGAGTTCTAACCAATTGCGTATTTCTTCCAGCCAATCGTTATCATAGGTTGCCAGCAGGGTTTTTAGGTATTTGCTGTAGGCTTTCCTCGTGGTGGTAAGTTTGCGTGAATCATTAGCCAGCTTTTCAACTTGTAGCCAGGCTTTCCAAGGGTGGTATAGATCCCAGCTAGGGTTGTCGATGTCACAATTAGGTAATCGGTAGTGCAGAGTGGGGCGGCCCTTGATGCGAGGATCTTTCAACCGATCCCGTACTTGTTTTTCGTTTATATGGGCAAACAACGGCAAAAGATCGAGGCTGCGATTTCGACTTGGGTTTGCTTCCATGTAATCATCAATAAATTGAGCCATTGTAGGATGGTAATCGTCGCTGATCACCGTTTGGATATAGTCCTTATTAAAATGACTGATGTAACTACTCAGTCGACGGGAAAAATCAATTTGGTCGTGTTCTGCTAGCCAGTCGTAAAGGCATAGATAGGCGCGAAAATAGCGTAACAGTGTGTCGATATCTAAGTCGGGCAATTCTGGGTTAAGGTGTAATCCAAAAGCGTAACGCACACTGTTGCGCGTTCCCAGAGCGCCTTCTTGCCTCAGGGAATTCATTAACCGATTTATTTCTGGCAGTTGGGATATATAAACGGGGGGTGTGATTAATTCCCAAGGCACGAACTGTTCGGCAGCCTTGGTGATGATTTCTTTGGCGATGGATTCTATAGAATATTCATCATTAATATTGGGTGATTGTTCAAATAAGGCACCCAGGGTTTTCAGGTAGGTGGCATCCAGTTCAATTTTGAATTTTCCCAGTTTGCTGTCTGGAATGGTAAATTCAAAACTGGTATGTCTTTGTTTTTGACCACCAAAATGTCGTAAAACACAATCCACCATTTGTTCCGGCGTTAGGCCTGCTAATTCAATTTCAATACCTACTCGGCGTTCCTCTCCTTTATGGTTGTGTAATTGGGAGGGTAGCCAATCCGTTTGCTGCGGCATACTGAATGCTCCACATTAATAAAGCGTTTGCCCCATGGTATCAGACCTTGTTGGACTTGGTCTCCTCAATTTGTTGTTGTAATTGAGCCGCTGTATCACCAGGTGATCCAGTACGGCGGGCAAAAAGCTCATAGGCCACAGGTACCACAAATAAGGTGAATAGCGTAGCGGCCAGTGTGCCAGCCACAACTACGGTGCCAATAACATATCGCGTTTCGGCGCCAGCACCGCTGGAAAGGATTAATGGAATCGCTCCTGCGGCAGTTGTAATTCCGGTGATCACAATGGGGCGAAAGCGCACTTGGGTAGCTTGAACAATGGCTTCTTTAAAATGTACGCCTTGATCCCTGAGCTGATTGGCAAATTCAACAATTAAAATGCCATTTTTTGACGCTAGCCCCACCAGCATGATCAGTCCAATTTGTGAATAGACATTGAGAGTACCACTACTAAGGTAAAGGCCAAGCACGCCCCCAAACATAGCCAAGGGTACGGTTAGCATGATAACAAACGGGTGAACATAACTTTCGAATTGTGCGGCCAGCACTAGAAAGGTTACCAATATGCCTAGGAGAAAAATAAACAAAATACTCTCTCCAGAAAACTTATAGTCCTTGGACTGACCCTTATAATCGATAACTACGGAAGAGGGAAGATGTTCCCGTGTAAGTTCTTCCAGGTAGATTAGCGCATCACCTAAGGATAAGTGTTCTTTCAGGTTGGCTTCCAGGGTTATGGCGCGGACCCTGTTATACCGATTTAGTACCCGTGAATCGGCAAATTCTTCCAGTGTAACCAGGCTTGCCAGGGGAATCAGTTTTTCACTATGGTCGGAGTGCACATAAATATTTTGCAAGCTGGTGGGGGTTCGTTGTCGGTCGCGATCGCCTTCCAGAATAACGTCGTATTCTTCACCTTCTTCTAAATAAGTGGTTACCCTGCGTGAGCCCAGCATGGTTTCTAGTGTGCGGCCAATGTTGCTGGCAGATACGCCCAGATCTGCAGCTCGGTCATAATCTACGTGAACACGCACTTGAGGTTGTGTTTCCTTGTAATCCCAATCCAAACCCTTTAAGCCGGGATTGTTTTCATTGATTTTTTCCACCAGAGTGGCGCGCCATTGTGATAACTGTTCGTAAGTGCCCCCACCAATCACAAACTGCACAGGCTTTTGGGTACGGCCGCCAAAACCCTGGCGCATAATGGGAAACGCCGTTACTCCTGGTAGGTCAGAAAGTTTTTGTCGCACTTCATTGATGATCTCAAAACCATTGCGCCGTATTGCCCAGTCGTTCATGACATTAATTAGAATGCCGCTATTAAAATTTTGTACGTTACCAAATTCGGCTGGGGCTCTAACCAAAAGTCGTGTAATTTCATTGTTTTCCACATAGGGCATCATGCGTCGTTCAATTTCATCAATATATTCTTGCATGTATTCAAAGCTGGC
Source organism: Ketobacter sp. (assembly GCA_041626995.1). Lineage (GTDB taxonomy): Bacteria > Pseudomonadota > Gammaproteobacteria > Pseudomonadales > Ketobacteraceae > Ketobacter. Next base: position 19,475 of record JBFKSL010000007.1, read on the forward strand.
ACCTTCCGGGCCTTTGATAAAAACATAAAAAACGCCGCGGTCTTCTTTGGGGGCATATTCAGATGGTGTATTTTGAAATAAATAATATGCAAGTGCTGATAAACTAAGGAAGCCAACAATAACAATAATGGGAAAGTCCAGGCAGGTTTCTATGGCTGTCTGATAACGCAAGCGAAACCAGCTGAAAACGGTGTCTACGGATTTGGTTAGTCCGTTTTGATGGTGTGAGTGTTGTAGTAACTTCGATGCCAGCATAGGGGAAAGGGTGAGGGCAACTAAAGTGGAGAAACAAACCGCCGCTGTCATGGTAAGAGCAAATTCTGAAAATAATCTGCCTAAGTCGCCCTGTAAAAAGGCAATGGGTACAAACACAGCCACCAATACTAAGGTGGTGGCGATAACGGCGAAGCCCACCTGTCTTGTACCGCGAAAAGCCGCCACGAGTGGTGGCTCATTGTATTCATGCATTCTGCGTACGATGTTTTCCAGCACCACTACTGCGTCATCTACGACTAGGCCAATAGCGAGCACTAAAGCTAATAGTGTTAGAAGATTTACAGAAAATCCCATGACATAGAGTGCGATAAAGGTGGCAATGATAGAAACCGGCACGGTCACGGCTGGAACCAGCATGGCTCGGGCGCTACCTAAAAATAAATAAATCATCAATATCACCAAGCCAACCGCGATGAACAGGGTGAAATAAACTTGTTTGATGGCACCTTCGACGAATACGGATGAATCGTAACTTTGTTCCAGAGTCATATGTTCTGGTAATACTGAATTGACTCGGTCACGTTCCTTTTTTACCGCACGGGCTACTTCAATGGTATTGGCGGTCGATTGCTTAATGATGCCAACACCTACTTGTGGAATGCCGTTACCGCGAAATGTGTTGCGAGATTCCTCTGTGCCTTTTTCCACTTTGGCTACGTCTCGCAATCGAACTAGGTAACCATTAGCGTTACGACGAATGACCAGGCTGGAAAAATCTTCCACGGTTTGAAAGGGGCGTTGCACCCTAACAGTAAACTGACGGCTTTGACTTTCAATGGCCCCTGCAGGCAGTTCAACATTTTCAGCGCGTAGGGCATCTTCCACATCGTTAGCTGTTAAACCACGAGCAGCAAGCTCATTGCGGTCGAGCCAAATGCGCATGGCATAACGCAGACCACCGCCAATACGCACACGGGCAACGCCATTGAGTACTGAAAAACGATCGACCAAGTAACGTTGAGCGTAATCAGTCAGTTCGGGAATGGTCATGCCTTCCCCTACAAAGTTCAGCCACATGATGACGTCATCGTCGCCAATTTCTTTTTGTACTTCCGGTGCATCCGCTTCTTCAGGTAAGTCACCTAAAACGCCTGCTACGCGATCACGAATATCATTGGCAGCAGAATCCATGTCCCGCTCAATATCAAACTCAATGGTGATACGAGAGTTACCATCATTGGAAACAGATTGAATGTATTCAATGCCTTCTACACCAGCAATCTGATCTTCTATTAACTTGGTGATGCGGGTTTCTACCACACTGGCGGCAGCACCTCGATAGCCGGTTTTTATTGTAACAATCGGAGGGTCGATGCGTGGGTATTCTCGCAGGGGAATGCGATCAAAGGCCACTAGACCAAAGGCAATCATCAGCAGGGAAATCACCGAGGCAAAAATCGGACGCTTTACAGAAATATCAGATATCAGCATTAGGGGTTATCCGCGCCAGTTGCCGATGATTTTAGCGTTATTGGGCTGCCATCTCTGGTTTTCATATTGCCATGAACAATTATTTTGTCACCGGGTTGAAGACCTTGCTTGATTTCAACTTTTCCCTTTTGTCTGATTCCAGTAATGACTGATATTTTTTTTGCTATTAAGGTATCTGGGTCGGTTTGATTTTGTGAAGGCACCGCCAAAAACACAAATGCATTTAAGCCCTGCTGAACTATAGCTGCTTCATTAATAAAAATGGCTTGCCTTGGTTTTGAATGCAAATAAACCACCATTAGCAGACCGGGTTTTATTTGGTGATTGAGGTTAGGTAGTAAGGCTCGAACTTTAATTGAGCGGGTAACAGGATCAATGTGGTTGTCGATGGAATGCACGGTGCCAATAAAGGTCTGGTTACCTAAGGCTTTTGATGTGGCGGTTATGGAATTGCCGAGCGATAAATCGTTCAGATGTATGGCCGGTACTTCAAAATCCAGTTTGATAGTGGAGTCATCCACCAAGCGAGTGATAACGCTGCCTGGTGCTACAAAGGCTCCTGGACTGATATCTCTAAGGCCGAGCATACCGGAAAAGGGCGCGCGGATGATGCGATCATTTAGGCGCGATTTAATGGCCGTTAGGCGTGCCATGCCAACGTTGTATTCTCGTTGCTTTTCATCTAAAAGTGATTGCGAAGCGTCGCCTTGATTGGCCAATTGTTGTATGCGCCTTAGTTGGCGTTTTGCTTCATCAAGGGTAAATTGAAACTCTTTTAATAGGGCTTGTTCTTCACTGTCTTCCAACTCCAGTAATATATCGCCCTTGGAAACACGTTGCCCACTGTCGAAGTGAATTTGTTTTACAGTTTCTGCCACACTAACGCTGATATCCACCACTTCGTTGGCCTTGGCGGTGCCTAGAGCTTCGATTTGTTGTGAGGCTTGGCTAAGTGTTGCGGTTTCCACAACCACACCCAACGTAGGCGCTTGGCAATAACCGTATTGGTAAAAGCCTATTAAAAAAATAACACTGCTGATGGTTCGTAGCACTAACATTGCTTCCCGCCTGTGAGTTATGGGTACGCTATGTATAAGGCTTTATTGTATCGAAACATTCTGTTGGGATGATAGCCTTTTATGTTAGGCGCTATTTTTATGATGCCCTGGGTTAACTAATACGGATAACAATTCCTGTTGGCTGGGTTGAAACTGTTGCCACCAAAATAGTACTTCTTTGGAGTTTAGGGATTTTGCAGCGGATTCCAGATGTTGACATACGTGCTGTAAGTTTAACGCGCTCAAATTGGCAGCAGAGCCTTTTATGGAGTGTGCGACGCTGTTAATCCGTTCAAAATTCATGGCTTCTACTGCTGCACTTAATTTGTCGGAGTTTTCTTGCGCGGATGCTACATATAAATCCACCAATATTTGTAGGCGATCTTCTCGGCCTTTAACCCTGGTCAGTAGGGCGCCTTTATCCCATGTGGGTAGTTGGTCTTGTTGATTTTCCTGTTTAATTGAAGGTTTTTGTTGAAACCAGTGTGCCAGCTTTTCTTCCAGCTCGCTGGGCTGTAATGGTTTGGAAAGGTAGTCAGACATGCCAGCCGACAAGCAGCGATCACGGTCACTAGACATAGCATTGGCGGTCATGGCAATTATAGGGGTGTGCTGATGGGCGTTGCCAGCTTCGCCTCTACGGATTTTTTCGCTGGCGGTGTAGCCATCCATTACTGGCATTTGGCAATCCATTAGGATAAGGGATATGGGTTGATCCTGCGGAGTCGCCAGCAGTAAATCAATGGCTTGCTGGCCATTGTTGGCGCGAAAAAGTTGAAAATGAAAATCTTCCAATAATCCTGCGGTAACTTCATGGTTAATCTCGTTGTCGTCTACCACCAAGATTTTTTCACCCTTGAAGTTTGCCAGCGAAGCATTGTGGGTCGGAAGTGTATCAGCCTGCTCTATGC
>JBFKSL010000008.1:0-22597 GCA_041626995.1 Ketobacter sp.
CGGTTAAAGCTCAAAATCGCCACGATTTTGGTAACGACGTTCCGGCTTGCTCCAACGTACAGGAGACCGTCGCATGAACATGACTGCCTTTGCACCTGAGGAATCGATGCATTCGGCGCGCCCTGACCACGAAGTCATCATCGTAGGCGCAGGGATCTCTGGCATTGGCACCGCTGTACAACTCAAAGCGGACGGTATTGACGACATCCTTATCCTTGAGCGCAGCATTGATGTTGGTGGCACCTGGCGTGACAATCGATATCCGGGAATTGCCGTGGATATCACCTCGTTCACTTACTCATTCTCATTCGAACAGAACCCCAACTGGTCGCGGGTATTCGTGCCGGGCAGCGAACTTTATCAATACACTCGCCGGGTAGCGAGCAAATATGGGATCTACCCGCACATCCGCTTTGGCGTCGAAGTGCAACAGGCCAGATTCGATAAGCACAATGACCTATGGGTGCTGACATTAAAGCAGGGCAAAACCCTGCGGGCACGACATCTGGTTTCCGCAGGGGGGGGGCTGATCTCGCCCAAACTACCCGACATCGAGGGTCTCGACAACTTCGAAGGCGATATCATCCATACCGCCCGCTGGCCAAAGGGCATCGACCTGAAGGGCAAGCGTGTCGCGGTCATCGGCACCGGAGCTACCGCCGTGCAACTGGTGCCAGAAATTGCTCGACAGGTCCGCCAACTTGATGTTTACCAACGAACACCTATCTGGGTGCTAAAAAAGCCGGATCGAACCTTGCCGGGCTGGCTAAAAACCCTATTTCGCGCCTCACCTGCTTTACAGCAAGGTATTCGCAGTGTAACGGACGCTTCCAGCGAAACCCTGATGGTATTGTCCGCAATCTACTACCGCCAAGCTCCCTGGATCGTGCGTGCCTGCGAGAAGGCTGCCCTCCAAAACATGTACGAACAACTTCCTGATCGGCAGGATCTCTGGGAGAAGCTCAGCCCTGCCTATGGCTTTGGCTGCAAGCGCCCCACCTTCTCCAACGAGTATTTCAAAACCTTCGCGCAGGACAACGTCGAGCTGGTGACAACACCGATTCGACACATCACCCGCAGGGGAATTACCACTAACGACGGCAAGTCACGCGCCATTGACGTACTTGTGCTCGCCACCGGCTACAAGACATTCGAGAAAGGCAATATCCCCTCCTTCGAACTGATCGGGAGCAACGGCACCGACCTTGGACAGTTCTGGCATGACAATCGCTACCAAGCCTACGAGGGATTGACCATACCGGGCTATCCGAACTTCTACATCATGCTCGGCCCTTACGCCCTGATCGGTACGTCTTATTTCAAAATGGTGGAGGGTAACGCAATTCACCTGTCGAGGTGTATTCGTGAGTCCCGAAGGCGCGCAGCAACGCGAGTCGAGGTTCGGCAAGAGGCGCATGATAGTTACTTCCAGGACATACAGAAGCGCCAGCAGGGGACTGTTTTCCTGAACCACAACTGTGCTACCTCGAACAGCTATTACTTTGACCGCCACGGTGATGCACCCATGCTGCGACCCTCAACTTCGCTGGAGATGCTTTGGCGTGCGAAGCACTTGCCGATGACACACTACAAATTCAGTGGAGGTGACGATCAACAAGACGTGACCCAGCCTGAGGCCGACTCGGTGAAGGGTAAGCTGGAACTAACCGCATTTTGAGCGGCTGGAACCGAAAATATCTACCTAATGGGGAGCCTTCCCCTCATTAGCCCTAAACTGGGACAATTTTCTTAATTTTGCCGCGATCGTAGATAGGCACAAAACCTTCGATGTGCTTTCGAATCGCTTGTAACGCGACATCGATTTTTTACTATGCTCAATCTTCTGAGTATAACTATGATCTTGCGTAAGGCCTGCGATACCTAGAGCCAGCGTCCTACTTGAATTTATTGTGACTTTATTGACGCCATGAACTGCGTAGCTTTTTCCAGCAGGTACAGAAGAAAAGGACATCGGCGAAATTGACCACTCTGCTCTTGCCATTATTTCTGTGAAGGAAGTTTAGTATTACAGTCGCATAAACCTCAATGCTTTTGTTATTTTTAATACTATTGATGGCCCAACTTCCCTTTTGCTCAATTAGGGTAAAAATAGGAATCTCGAAAAAAGCAATATCCTCTGGAGGCCACGGATGGCGAGGCTTATAGGGTACTTTGTCGTTTTTGGACGGAAAATCCCTAGAACCTCTAGGAGAAATAAATTACTTTGAGCAACGTAGACCGGAAGATAACTTTGGCCCGGCTGCAGGTTTTAGTTGAGCAGCTATGCCGAATCAGTAGATCCTGATTTAGTGTGACTGTAACAACGTCTCTTATTGTGGTGCTGATAATAGCAAAAACACACTTGCTTGACATTTGTTTGTGCGACCAAATACCATCTGGATTGTTTATTGCCAGTGAGTACGCACAATGAATCAAGCTGCTAAAAAAAAATACCGCCATATGGATGGAATTGGTCCCTATGACATTCCTCTAGAAGATTATGACATGAGCCAACGGGAACCCTTTCAAAATAATACGTTTTGGAGTTTCTTTGATCGAATGAGACAAGAAGATCCGATACATTATTGCAAGGATTCCAAGTTTGGTCCCTTTTGGTCAGTTACCAAATTCAAAGATATTGTGGAAGTTGAGAATAAACCTGATATTTACTCTTCAGAACCCACAATCGCATTCTTGGATCCCAATGAGGATTTTAACGTACCAATGTTTATTGCGATGGACGAGCCCAAGCACGGTGTGCAGCGACGCACAGTGCAGGGTGCAGTCGATCCACGTAACCTTGCGGGTATGGAGAGCCTGATACGCGAGCGCGTATGTAATATACTAGATGATCTACCAATTTACGAAACCATTGACTGGGTAGACAAAGTTTCAATTGAGCTGACGGGACAAATGTTGGCCACCATACTCGATTTTCCCCAAGAGCATCGTCGAAAACTAACCTATTGGTCCGATGTGGCAACCGCTGTTCCAGGCCCTATGTCGATCGTTTCTTCGTATGAAGAATCCAGGAAAATCCTGATGGAAGAATGTGTGCCTGCTTTTTTTAACCTATGGCAGAAAAAAAAGAACTCCCCACCCGAAACCTCGCTTATCTCCATGCTGGCACACGCTGAAGAAACCAGCCGCATGGCGGAGGAAAACCCGATGGAATTTCTGGGTAACCTAATACTACTGATTGTCGGCGGCAACGACACTACTAGAAATTCAGTTTCGGGAAGTGTTCTATTCCTTAATGAAAACCCGAAGGAATACGATAAACTTCGTGAAAACCATGGCCTTGTTAATACAATGGTACCAGAAATTATCAGGTACCAAACTCCCCTAACGCACATGCGAAGGACGGCCACGAAGGACACCATTCTCGGTGGAAAGCAAATTCACAGGGGCGACAAAGTGATTCTCTGGTTTGTCTCAGGAAATCGGGATGAAGAAGCAATTGACAAGCCTTATGAATTTATCATCGACAGGAAAAATCCGAGGTACCATCTTTCATTTGGTTTTGGCATACATCGCTGTATGGGCAATCGCCTTGCTGAAATGCAACTTAGAATCGTATGGGAGGAGATACTTAAACGCTTCCATAAAATCGAAGTAATGGGTGAACCTCAACGAGTTTATTCAAACCTCATTAAAGGGTATTCAGATCTACCAGTACGCCTTATTCCAGCTTAATAGACTAACAGCCTGTTGAAAATAAAAATCACATTCGGTATTGAATCGGAAAATTCTGGAGAGAAATAATGGTTTCCGTGAGGGTGTTCAAAATTCTGTGTCAGCCTAGTGGCTTTAGTAAGCTGATGTATTCTTCTAGCCGTTCCGGGAAGTGGATCGTCAGTTGCGACAACGTCTAGACGAACCCGTCAGATTCTAGTTCTGAATCGGATGGGTCCAGCGCTCAGTGGCTTTCAGTATACCGGCATACAGCAGCTTCAGTAAGCTGTTTTCATTGGCGAAGCCACCTTTGGTTTTTGTGAGCTTACGGAACTGGCGATGAAAGGCCTCGACCGCATTGGTGGTATAGATCGCTTTCTGCACATAATCCGGATATTTGAAGTAGGCCGACAACGTGTGTCATTTGCTGCGCCAGGACTTTAATTCCGTAGTAATATTTACTACCGTTTGGATAGAGTAATCCACAATGCTCATCCTGGTGCAGTATAGTTGTACCTTTGTCCATGAAGAATCTTGCGACAGTTTTCAAAGAGTAGGGCTTTAATTTTACCTGTAGAATTCGTTCTCTAAAAGTACAGAAGAATCCAGATAGAGGGGTTCTAGGTACTTAGCCGCAAAATATACCACAGAACCCCTATAGCTCTGTTGCGGCGGCCTCTAGCTCGATTTCACTTTTCTAAATCCGTGTCGAGAATACCGATCGTTGACGTGGTGGCACGAAATGCCGCAAACGGATCGGTGCCATCGATATAGCGTAACGCTGATTGCACGTCGCGCCATCCAACATACTGCATCAACGTTTTCACATCCCATTGATTAGTATTGGCCCATCCGGCAAATCCGCGGCGGAGCGAATGGCTGCTGTACTGCTCGTATTCCGGTAACCCTGCCCTGGAAAGCAACTCGCGCAGCCATTTATTGATGCTACCGGGATTCATTGGAACTTCTGACAAGCGCCCCCAGCGGTCGAGACGCGGAAACATTGGCCCCTCAGTTTTGTCGATCTTTGTCAGCCAGGTATTGACTGCTTCCACCGGACACAGCGCTCGTAATGCTGGTGCTCGAAAGGTGCGACCCAGGTTGTCCCTATCGCCTTTACTGGATGGGAGAAAGAGCGTCAAACCTTCACCTGGTGTCAGCTCGACATGTTCAATCCGCAAGCGACACAGCTCATCGCTGCGAAAGCCCCGCCAGAAACCCAGTAACAGCAGTGCCCGATCTCGGAAATACCGCAACTGCATCACCGCATCGTTTTCTGAATTCTCCGCCTGGTGACGCAGCCACCTATCGACAATCTCCAACTGCTCAAGCTGCAAAGGTTTGGCCTGTTTCTCAACGGCGGGGTGCAGGCGCCGAATGCCCTTAAGTATGGTCTTCACCAGTGGTGCCTTGGTGGGATCAGGGAAGCCTTGATCGTTATGCCATTTAGCCAGCGCCGCCAGACGCTGCTTGAGGGTGTTGACGGACAATGTATCCGCATGATCGGTCAGGTAGCGACTGATGCTGTCAGCGGTCGCGGGCAGCAATCCGCCCCATTCCTCTTCGTAATGCCGAAGCGAGGCTCGGTAGCTCCGCCGGGTTATTGTCCCGCGTGGCGGCTTCAATGTACTGGGCGCGGGTCGGCATGGGGCCCCCCTGTTCAGGCGCTGGAAAACCAGGTTTCGTAATGGTAGCGCCCGAGTTTACCGTGAAAAATTGGCAACCGATAGGATAAATCATCATTACCCGATCTATGTATAGTACGGTTATTGCGGGAACAAACCCGTCTATATAGAATGTACTTACATGGTATGTAATATATTATCTTAAAATAGGAGGCCGGGATGGCGCGGGCGGGCTTGAACAAGTTCAATGTGCAGCAGGCACGGGACACGCTGTTGGCGCGGGGTATCAACCCATCGGTGGATGCGGTGCGCGTCGAACTGGGCAATACCGGCTCGAAAACCACGATCCACCGCTATCTGAAGGAGTTGAAAGCGGAGGATGCTACCCAACTGGGCGATGAAGCTTTATTGTCTAACGCCCTAAAGGACATGGTTGTCCGGATGGCTGCCAAGTTACGGGACGAAGCCCTGCAACGAGCGGAAGCCGCCAATCATGCCTGGCAGAACGAGAAAACCCAGCTGGTGGTCCAGTTCAGCGCTGCGCAGGATCGGCTCAAAGATCTGGGTGCTGACAATGCTGCCCTTACGAGCCGCCTGGAACGCGAAAGCGTCACGCACGACGAGACCAAAGACCGACTCCACCATGCGGAACTACGGGCTGGACGCTGCGAGCAGCAAGTGAAAGGGTTGGAACAGCAGCTCGACGAAAACCAGAAACACCGGGCATCGTTGGAAGAAAAGCATCGATGCGCGGGACGCATTAGAACACTTCCGCACGTCCTCTCAGGAGCAACGGCAACAGGAACAACTGCGCCACGACACCCAGGCCCAGCAGCTCCAGGCCGAGTTACGCAACCTCAACCAAACCTTGATCGTCAAACAAAGCGAACTCACCCAACTCAATCGGGACAATGCCAGCCTGGTCGGCGAAGTGGGTGAACAGCGGAAGCAGGCGAAGTTGTTGGAAAAGCAACTTCGCGAAGAATCCAAGATAGCGGAACTCGCCAGTGAAACCAACGCAAAGCTCATTGCCGTGACCGAGGAAAAGAACGCGCTTGATGCTCGGCTTCAGTCGTTGTTACAGGCACATGACGCCGAAGTCGAAAAAGCCAGGGGACTGGAACTGACTCTGGCCAAATTATAGACGGAGCTGGAGGTGAAAAACGGGCTGCTTGAGAAGCTCTCCATCCGATGAAGTATCGAACCCGGTCGACTGCAAAAGGGCGAAAAGCGGCCCTTCCCTTTGGAGAGAGCTGAATACAAGCTGGGCATTTAAAACAGACGATCAGCCTGTAGGGTCTGACTCCTATTCGCCATCACTACGCAAACATTTAGCCATATAGCTGCTTTACCCGAGCCAGATCTGAAGTAAACATTGTCTCCCGCTTCACGCGGTTTAGACGTAAAAAATCAAATCTGGGTACTTAGCCTAATATGAGTACCAAGAAAAACCACTTACCAGAACGATAAAAACGCGGCACGAACATACCAGCACACTTTGCAGGTTATCACGCACCAGGCGAGAGTGTAGGTTAAATCCGGCGGCAGAAATGGAGTCATTTTGATTTCCTGCGAAGCAACGTATGGAGCAGCAGCGGCACGACTATCAAGGTCAGCACCGTCGCGGCAAGGGTGCCAAAAATAAGTGAGATGGCAAGCCCACTGAACATGGGGTCCTTCAGCATGATGGCGCTGCCCAGCACAATGGACAAAGCGGTCAGCAGGATGGGCCGCAACCGCAAGGTCCCTGCTTCCAGAATGGCCTGCGCCAGTGGCATGCCCTGACGCAGGTGTTCCTGTACAAAATCGATGATCAGCAGGGAATTACGCACCACAACCCCCGCCAGTGCGATGACGCCCACCATGGACGTAGCGGAAAATTGCGATTGCAGCAGCCAGTGGCCGGGAAATATTCCTGCGATACCCAGCGGCACCGCCGCGAGCGCCACGATGGGCAGGCTGAAACTCTGGTAGTACGCCACCAAACACAGAAAAATGAACACAATGGCAATCGCCAAAGCGCCCAGCATGTCCCGATAGGTGTCCAGCATCTGCCGCTGGGCGCCATCCCACAGCAATGTATAGCCGTCCAGGGGATTGGGCTCCTGAGGCATAATCGTCAGGTTGCCGGTGAGCAATTGGCTGCCATCCGGCAAAGCGAGGCCGTCCAGTTTGTTGTTCATTACCAGCACAGCATAGACCGGGGCGGTGCGCGTCATTTCGCCAGTGACATAGGTGACGCGCGCGCCGTTTTTATGGTGAATGGGCCGATCCACCACGTCAGACTCAACCTTTACCAACTCAGATAGGGGCACTTTTGCACCTGCCGGATTGCTGACGTAAGCGCGGGAAAAGTTGCTCATATCCAGTTGATGGCGCCGGGGGATCAGCAGTTGCAGCGGCACCGGATTTTTTTCCCCATGCGCTTGCACGCGCCCCATATATTCACCTTCGATAAGGCGCCGCAGTGCCATTGCCACATCTGCAGTGGTTAACCCGGACAGGGCTGCCTTTTCCCGGTCCACAACCAGACGTTTGCGGGCAACGTCTTCCGGTTCGGAATCATTCACTTCTGCCACATCCCAGGTTTCGGCAAAAACCGCTTTGACCCAGGTCGAGAGCCAGCGTAGCGTATCTGCGTCGGGGCCATAGATTTCCGCCAACAAGTTGGCCCGCACCGGCGGCCCAGGGGGATCTTCCAATACCTGCACAGTGGCACCGGGAAACGCCGTCGCCCGCGCCTGCAAACGGGGTCGCAGATCCCGTACGATGGCCATCGAGGTGAGCTCGCGGTGATCCTTGTGACGCAAGTTGACCCGCACTTCGCCTATGTAACTGCCCGCGCGTTCGGCGGTGCCACGAAACAGGCCGCTGAAATCCGCGACACCGGACTGACCGATCCAGAGCTGGTAATCGGCAACCTCCGGATAGCGACGAAGCTCTTCTGCCAGCTCACGCATCAACTGGTCAGTGGTCTCCAACGGCGTCGACTCCGGCATGTCCAGCGTGATCAGAAAACTGTTTTTGTCATTGAGAGGCATGACGGTGGTTTCCACTCCAAACCAGGCCTGCGGCCCTTCGATCCCGGACGGGCGCAGGAACTGCCAGGCCGGTTGCAGCAACGCCAGCAGGATACTCAGCACCACCAAGAACATTGCCACCACACGCCGTGCGCGCCGAGCCAGCAACCAGGACAACAGACGATGGTAAAACCCACCCAAGCCACGATGATGACCCGGTTCGTCTGAGTCGTCGTGACTCGCATGGGAAGGTAACCAGTGCCAGGCGGCCCAGGGCACCACCGTGTAGGCGATCACCAGCGACGCGGCCATGGCCACCGGCACCGCGAACGCCACCGGGTAAAAGTACTCGCCAATCATACCGCCCACTGTTAGCAGTGAACCGAACACGGCTATAACGGCCAGGGTCGCCAGGTTAGTTGGATTACCAATTTCCCGTGCCGCTTCCACCGTGGCAGCGCGCTTGTCTGCCTTACCAAGACCGGCGTATTTGCGGTGCACGTTTTCGATCACCACAATGGCATCGTCCACCAGCAAACCCAGGGACAGTATCAGGGCAAACAGCGACACCCGATTGATGGTCATGCCGGCGAGGTAGAGTGCTCCCAACGTCAGTGCCAGCACCAGCGGAACGCTGAGCCCCACGATCAACGCTTCTTTGCGGCCTAGAAATACCAGTGTCACCAGGAACACCACCAACACGGCGATACCCAGGTGGTGAATCAGTTCATTGGCGGTATCATCGGCGATCTGGCCATCATTGCGGGTTACCACCAGATCGATGTCCGCCGGCACGAATTGCTGCCGCATGGATTCCACCCGCGCCAACACATCCCGCGCGACTAACACGGCGTTGGTGCCCCGCTGTTTGGCGACCGCCAGCGTCACCGCCGGCACATCGCCATCCACATAGCGGCCAAAGCGGGCATCCGCCGGGCCGAAACCAAATCGACTCAGATTCTGGCGTTCCTGTTCTGGACCATCGACGATCTCGGCAATGTTGCCCAGGTACAGGGTTCTGCCCTGCACCTGATCCACCACGAGGGTTTCCAGCTCTTGAGCCGTTGCAAGATAGCCCTCCAGAAACACCTGCTGCCGCTCACCGGCCTGCACGACATCGCCCAATGTCACCGATACATTGGATGCGGCCAAGACTTGCCGCACCTGATCCAGGGTAATACCAAACGCCTGCATCCGATCTGGATTGAGCTCCACCCGGATCTGACGATCCCGCCCCCCTTTTACATACACCGCCGAAACATCCTGCATGGTTCGCAAGCCATCGGTGAGGCGATCGGCCACCCGTTTGAGAGCGTAGTCGTCGTATTTTTGAGAGGCCAACGTCACGGTGACAATGGGCACATCGTCCACATTCATACTACGAATGATCGGGGCACCGGCGTCTGCCGGCAGCAAGGGTCTCACCTCTGCCAGGCGATCGTGGAGTTTTACCAGCGATTCCTCCTGATCCTCTCCCACTTCAAACTGTACAGTGAACCGGGCCACTGAATTGCTCGCGGTGGAGTAGAAGTCGTCCACGCCGGAAATAAGCCGGATTGCACTTTCCACCGGACGCACCACTAACTGCTCGACTTCTTCGGAGGAGGCACCCGGCAATGTCACCTGTACCGATGCACCGGGAATGACAATTTGCGGGTTATCCTCCCGCGGAGTTTTGCTCAAGGCCAGCATCCCCAGGAGCAGGCAGGCCAGTATCATGAGTGGTGCCAGCTTGGAGGTCACGAACATATCCGCCAGCAGGGCGGCTAGGCTGAAGGGCGGTGAGGAGCGGCTTGCCATACTTACTCCCTGCCCTGCCCGTTATCCTTAGGCTGAATCCGATCCCCTTCTTTCAGGCTGGCCGCAGGGGATGCCACTACCTGTTCGTCCTGCTGCAGGCCAGCAATCACTTCCACCTGTGCTGGCCACTCACGCCCCAGCCGCAGCCAGCGAAAATGCGCCAGATCATCCTTGTCCACTACGAACACGCCTTTCAAACCACCCCGCTCCACCACGGCGCTACGCGGCAACAAAATGTTGTCCGTCTGCCCCAATTCAAACAGCGCCCGCCCAAACATGCCGGGCATCAGGTCCGCGTTTTCCGGCACGGATATCTTCACGGGATAACTGCGGGTCACCGGGTCGCCGGAGCGCACAATCCGGATCACGGCACCGGTCAACGGATGGCTCAACGCATCCAGTTGCAACTGCACCGGCATGCCGATGTCGATCAGGCCAACCCGCTGCTCCGGTATAAAGGTTTCAAAGATCAGGGCTGAATTGGATTCCAGGGTGAGAATCGGTTCTCCCGGCACCAGCATGTCTCCGGCCCGCACATTGAGAGCCACCACGCTGGCAGCAAAGGGACTGCGAATACTGGAGTAGTCGCGCTGGGCAACGGCAGTGCCCAGTTCGGCCTGCGCCTGATTGTGTGCCTCGGTAGTGGAATCCAGCCGTAGTTGCGCCTTCCGCAGGTCGCTCTCGGAAATGCTGTTCTGCTGATACAGTTTTTGAAAACGTTGCAAATCGGTCTGCGCATCTTTCTGTGCGGCCAGCGCCGCGCTTACTGCCGCCTGCGCCTGCCGAATGGCGCCTTCCACATCGGCCGCATCCATCTGCGCCAACAAAGCGCCTGCCTGCACCTTGTCACCTTCTTTTACTTTGAGCTGGCGCACATAGCCGCTCAGGCGGGACGAGATTTCGATACGCTGATCGGACACGACGGAACCGGTACTGATGAACTGACGGGGTGCTGCCTGATCCAGCGGTAACAGGTCACTTTGGTAAATGTGTGGTTCCGGAACTGCCACAGGATTGCCGGACTCCCCCTGACACCCCAGCAGCACTATCCCGCATGCCATCAACAGGCTCGTTGCTATCCCCTTCATCCCGTCACGCCCGCTTTTAACAGTTTCAGAATGTGCTGTACCAGTTGAGTTGATACTTGGGATGGGGGCTTGTAACCGGGTAGCCACTGTCGCGCCACCTGCGTTTCAAACGGGAATACCATCAGGCCCATCACCGACACTGTCAACGCATGTCGCTCCTCTTCGCCCAACGTCACGGGCAAAAGATCGGCAACGCCAAGAAAGAAGGGCTCAAACACACGCTCAGTCATCTGGCGGGCACGGGTTTCGTCTCGATCCAGCGCCACCCACTGCATCAGGCGTTGAAAACTGGGAACACGCACCAACAGCGAAACGAACGCAGATACGAATGCTTCCAGGTGAGCCCAGGGATCATCTCCAGGGGACTTCGGCCCTGGCATCAACGGCGTCACCCGCTGAGAAAAACAATCTTCCACCACCGCCAGGAACAACTGCTCTTTGTCTGGGAAGTGGTAGTACAGCGCCGCGGTGGTCAATCCCGTTGCTGTCGCCACCTGGCGCATAGACACCCCATCGAAACCTGCAGCTGCGAATAGCGGCAAGCACTGGTGCAAAATGCGCTGTCGAGTTACGTCGGCGCTTTCTTTGGCCATACCCGGCTCCCATAACAAATCTTGGCTATATACTTAACGAACGTTTAATAGATTTCAAGTGCATAATTTGAAGGCTGGCGACAAAAGGCTCGGGAGTCAGCCGATTCCAACGTAACCTACTGTTTTAATGCGAAATATATGGATACCCATTAATCGAAAAGTTGCCTAACGTTTCGTTTCAGTGGCAAGTTAATGCAACAGGACTTGTATCTTGCGTAATAGAAGAATCTTTGGGCTAACACCCGGCACTGGAAATCAAATAAGAGGGGTTTCCGGGATTCCTGCGCCATTCAGCTAAGAACGATATAACTAATTGAATATAAAAATTTATTTTAGGTAATTATTGTTAAGCCACACTGACTTCAAGGTTAAATAATGATCTCATTTAGAGCAACCACTTCTTCAAATAGATCATCCACGACATTATCAAAGCGGGCATACCGGGGAGCGAAGGTCCAGCCTGCCAAATCCAGTAAGGCAAAATTAAAACGGTTCACGCTATGGGTATCCGTGGACAGAACATCCGGCTGCAGGTCCGACGTATTGTTGTGCAGCATATCGAACACGTAGTGGGATTCGTGTTCATTTAAGCCAATCACCCCGGCATTGACGGGCACGTGATGGACGTTCAGCGTCACTCCAGACAAACCGGGGCCGGTCTTGATGTATTTGGTGGAAAAGCGGGTGCGAATGGTATTGCGGCGACTTTCGAATTTCTGACCGTCGAAACTGCCGTGGATCTTGTCCGGCTGAATCGCATAATGCTGAAAAATGGGTAACTGAGCGATGGCGTTGCTGATCACATCATTGGCTTCAGCCAGGGTTTCCATCCGCAACAGGTTGGCCTGAATGGAGTTCAGTTTATCTAGTTTGATATTACAGATCTCGGCCATCTTGTAGTGACCGAATCGGGTGGCATTGGCAATGATGCAGGCCACCAGGGCGGCAAAGTCGCTGTCCTCCACCTTGCCCCTTGGCCGGATATGGCGGAACTGTTGAAAAAAGCCGGTCTGGTGATTCACGTAGTTCAGCAGATCCGCGATATGCGTCTGAGACATACGGGCAAAGAAAGGATTGTTCACTTCTTCTTTTTTGTGGGTGTATTTGATGACCCAGCGGATCTGGCCATTTTTGGTTTTCAATACCACTGACTCATTGGCGCCGGTATTGAGGCGGTCAGATACCAGTGCCAGTTTATCGTGGAGCGCGTCCAGTTTTTGCTGCACCAGTAACTCCACAGATATCTGTAGCGCGGACCAGCGGGACTCCCGAATCAGCCGGTCTTTATCCAGCCATTGTTCGTCGCTGACCACCGGAATATCCTGCTCACCCAGCAGCTGATAAGCACGTTTGCGAACTTTCTGGAACGGCGTGTCACCGGCGATCTTCTCATCCACAAACAGTCTCAGCACAGGACCGGCTTGTTTCACTTTCTCCTCAATGGAAGCCAGAGCTTCAAACACTTTGTCCCGGCTGGCCGCTTTGCCCTCGGCAGCCAGTTTGCGTACCTGAAAAATAAACGCCGCCACCAGCGTATCCTGAATCTGGCTGAGACGGGATTGAAGATAGCAGACCAGATACAGTGCAACGGTCTCAAAATTCTTTGCTCGCAATTGGGTGATGCTGTAGTACTCCACCATGGAGCCGTAGTAGGCCACATTCCCTTGTGACAGATTCAACTTCTCCATCACGGAGTGGGTGTCAGCAGCGATATCCCGCACCCAATCGAACAGTTTGATCTCGCGACCGATCTCGGATTTGCTGAAATCTCTGGGCAGCTTCTTGAGACTAGCCAGTGACTGTGGTCCCGTAGCGGCCAGCAATTGGTGCAGCTTGGTGTTGAGCATAGGGGAAAGATGACGTTGCAGCAGCTTGGTGAGTCGATCGGCTTCCACGTCTGCAGCGTGGGAAATCAGTTTCTGAAACTTGTACAGTGGTGGAATCACCGCATTCAGGTGCTGCAAGTAATCGATCTATTCATCAAAAATCGCCAGCTGATCGGCCTGGCGGGCGGCAATCTGGATGGCTTCTTTCTGCAGCTTGGATTCCACCTTGTCCGTAAAAGGACTTAACCTCAACAAGTCCAGCACACGGTCATAAAGCCGCTTTTTTCGGTTGGGGGTCAGGGCAATCCTGCGAACCTTTTTACCCTGAAAATGCCGTTGCAAGATGTAGGCGATATCGACCTTACAGGTTTCCCATTCAATATCCCGGATCACATTGCTGTGGCGGGTATACCCCAACAGCAGGACAAAATAGACCTGGATGCCGGGGACGCGAAAACTGTCAAACACCTCCTGCTCCAGGTCATTAAGGTTAAAGTAATGATCCTGTTCCTCGGGTCCGAAAACAGGCACTCCATACAGCGCGTCATACTGCACGTCCGTCAGCAGTTGCCGTCGTTTGCCCTTGTTGGTCGTCGCCATCTTCCTGCTCTCCAGTTGGCCCGAAAGTTGGCGAGTTTACCAAGTGGCTGATTTATAAGGCGTTACATTGCAAGGTGTTCCTGTGTCGTTTTGTTTCTAATATTTCGCCTGTATTCGAATATTGCGAATATGTACCTAAAGGGTATAATTACCTGATGAGTACACAGCGACACGAGGTGTCCGCCATGGCGACACAACAGAACCATTTTTACGACATGCCCAGCGAACAGGAAGCCGAACTTGCAGCGGCCAGTGGACGCATTCTGGCAGCCTGCACAGGCCAAGGCGACCAGACCACGCTGCGGCTGATTGATGACAACCAGGAAATCACAGTACCGATCAAGGCCATCCATATGCTGGCGGATATTTTGAATCAGATGGCGTTGGGCAATGCAATTTCCATCATCCCGATCCATGCGGAACTGACTACCCAGCAAGCGGCGGCTTTTCTGAACATCTCCCGCCCGTATCTGATCAGTCAGGTTCTGGATACTGGCAAGCTGCCATTCCACATGGCGGGCAATCGCCGAAAAATCTATTTCAAGGATCTGATGGAATACAAAGCCCAGCAAAAGGCCGAGAGCAAAAAGACCATGGCGCGGCTGGCGCAACTGTCTCAAGAAATGGATTTAATGGAATAGATGGCAACCTTCACGGTCATTTACGATGCCAATGTGTTGTACCCGGCACCGCTGCGCAGCGTGCTCATGTTCCTGGCGCAAACTGATCTATTTCGTGCCCGTTGGACGTTGGATATTCACGAGGAATGGATTCGGAATCTACTGCTTAAGCGTCCGGATCTGAGCCAGGAGAAACTGGAAGGGCTACGGGATATGATGATCGACGCCATTCCGGATTCGCTAGTCACCGGTTACGAACCTACAATCGACGGTCTGATATTACCGGACCCAGATGATCGCCACGTGCTGGCAGCTGCTTTACGCGCCAACGCAGAGATCATCGTGACAGCCAATCTGAAAGATTTTCCGGCTGAAAGCCTGATGCCTTACAACGTTGTTGCCCAGCATCCTGATGACTTCATCCTGGATCTGATCGACTTACAACCGCCGCTGGTGCTGACCTGTTTCGAGGAAGACAGAACTCATTACCGGAATCCACCGTACACGGTCGAAGAATACCTTGAAAACCTGCAACGGCAGGGGCTCAGTAAGACCGTTGCGTACCTATCTGAATACCATCATTTGATTTAACCAAACTAAGGGTCACCAACAATATAGGGAGGTTTTTGCCACACTTTGGCCTCTAACCCTATGATATCGTTAAATATCTCTCAGTCGTTTTTCTCGCCCTGAAGCATGTCTTTCGCGCAAATCGGAATCAATATATCGATCTGTGGTAGCGATGCTGGCATGGCCAGCATCATCTCTTACATGCTCTCTCTGGCGAAACTTCACGTCCTCTGAAATGCCCGTGTGGCGTAGCCAGTGAACAGTTGCCGAACGCAGATCAGCCGCGTCTTCTTCCAGCCCATCCGCTTTCATTTTCTCATAGGCGGCATCGAAGCAATCTTGCACTAACCGGCGTATTTGACGTGTACTCGTGACCGGGCCTTTACCTTTCAGCTTCGCAACCAACGGTGTTTGTTCATTAAGGGTTGGATAGGTAGAAAGTCCAAGGTATTTACGATAATGTTTTAAGGCACGCAACATGGCATTACATACCGTAATCGTCCTGGTTTTGTTCCCTTTACCGGTTACATGTAACCACCAGTACCATCATGGTCTTTTCTGAAATCACCCATTACAGGGCTTGAACGTTCATCTGCTACCAATTCTGAAATTCTTAAGTACATCGCAAACAGGCAGTTCATCACAAATAAGGTGCGTTCATATTGTTCCGGATCTTCGTCTGCTAGCACTTCAGCGACTTCTAACACATAATCCCATTGCAAATTGCTGATGCGTCGCACCATAGATTTGGTTTGATCTTTCCCGATGAATTTGTTCTTTTGCTTAATAAGGGCCACAGGATTAGACTCAACCAAGCCCTCTTGCATTAAGTATTCATAGTTTTTATGGATGATTGCGATGGACAGAAGTCTTTCGTATCCGATAGTTTTCCTGTTTTGATATCTGATTTTGAAATGGCGACAACATATGGATGCCAATCGGAATTACTAACACGCAAGCCGTCTTTCGATTTAAAGCGAGAAACGTTTTTGGTATCAATCCACGCTTTCGGCGGGTTAAAGCAAAACCGGATAAACTCTTCGATATGCTCCCGCTTTAACATCATGACCGAGCTTTCGTTGATCCGCCAGCTCCACTGCAATAACCTTTCGATTTCACGCCGATAGCTATTGTACGTTGTTGAACTGCGTTATAGCTGAAGAGAAATTTCAAGGCGTATTCTAGATCCAGATCTGCGCCTGGTATCTGGGTTTCGAGATAACAAGATGACGAGAACCCGTTTGTTTGAACGGTTGCCCAATATGATCCAGGTTATCGATGTTGGGCTTTGGTGGCTTTCTTTTAGGGTTCATTGGGATCGTGGTAAATCGATTTCGGCCGGCGGGTGTTTTCCAGGGTGCTTGCAGGTTTCATCGATGATTGCCCTAAGACGTAACTTTAATACATCACTTTCGGTTTTATCTAAATGAAAACTCCGGTGATTCAGTTTGATATCTTCCGGAAACACGCCGGAAAGCGCGGCAATAGAATCAATAAAGGGCCTTCTGGGCATCGTCACGCCCATAGTGATTCGACTTTTCGAATGAAAATGAAAACTATCCGAATCACCTGTCATAAAAAAGAAAATTGGCTCTCGTTGATTCCACCCCGAATCCGTTTCGAAGCATGCCGATACTACCAACTGTCGCCATTCGGAGAGCTACTTCGTGGTCCCCCCGTCCAATCTGGATTAAATGAGATTCTTAGCCCGTAGATCATCACCGCGTAACCATAACCGCTCATCGCAGTCTTCAGATCCCGCCCGTGATCAGCGTACAGCACTGGCGCGAAATGCAACTGCAGTGCAGCAGACCCCGCAGCCCAGTGAGCCATGGCGGCCGCTCTCGGAGAGCCGATTGGCAACAGCGCAACCGGCCGAACCCGCACCGACAACAACATAGTCGAATTGTTCGGACGACATACTGGTTACATGCTGTCTCAACGTTTAGGGGTCAGTTTGACCATCAACTTGGAATAGCCCCGCACGAAGTTGGACTGCACACGTTCCGGCTCGCCAACAACTTCAATATTGTCGAATCGTTTCAGCAGCTCCTCCCATAAAATGCGCAATTGTAGTTCGGCCAGACGGTTGCCCATGCAGCGGTGGACGCCGTAGCCAAATGCCATATGATTTCGGGCGTCCTTACGATCAATAATAAACTGATCTGGGGCTTCAAATTTCCGCTCATCCCGATTGCCCGAGGCGTACCACATCAATACGCGATCACCCTTTTTGATGGTCTGCCCGCACAGCTCCACGTCCTGCGTGGCGACCCGGCGCATATACGCCAGCGGGGTTTGCCAACGGATGATTTCCGAAACCATGTTCGAAATCAGATCCGGATTTGCTTTCAATTTTGCGAATTCCTCGGGGAACTGGTTCAAAGCCAACACCCCGCCGCTCATGGAGTTACGCGTGGTGTCATTGCCGCCCACGATAAGCAACGCCAGATTACCAATAAACTCCAACGGACGATTAATCAAATCTTTGGTGTCTTCGTTGCTCTGCAGCATGCTGATCAAGTCGAAACCGGGTGCCTCGCCTGCCTTGCGACGTGCCTCCTTGTCGCGCCAAAGGTCGGAGAAAGCTCGAGCCATATCTGCAGCGTCATCAAAAAACACATCTTCACTGGTAAACTCGCCACCAGTTGCCGATGATGCGCCAGACATCCGATCAGACCAGTCGACTAATTTATGGCGTTCTTCATAAGGGAAATCCAGCAGTGTAGCCAGCATACGCCCTGTGAGTTCCTTTGATACTGCTGGCACCCAGTTGAAGGGTTTATCCAAGGGCAGGCTACTG
The DNA here is from genome assembly GCA_041626995.1 of Ketobacter sp. Classification (GTDB taxonomy): domain Bacteria; phylum Pseudomonadota; class Gammaproteobacteria; order Pseudomonadales; family Ketobacteraceae; genus Ketobacter. The sequence continues at coordinate 18,221 of JBFKSL010000008.1, forward strand.
AGCACCTCTCTAGTACGACTGCGAATCAGCTCTTCCATTTCCTTCAGGTTCTTTGGCGCCACAACGCCCTGAACCGCCCGACGTTGCACGTCATGCTTGGGCGGATCCATGGCGATGAACATTTCTACCGCCAGCCCCTCCGGGGGATCACCCAGGATGATTTGCGGCTCCGAGGAAAAAAGCTCATGACTCTTGTCCACGAACAGAATGTCTTCATAGCGTGTCACCGACCAAAATGGCCCGAAGGGACTGTTCTTCTGATAGTGAACCGGCGCCTCGTCACGCAGCCGGGCGAAGTAAGCACCCCATTGGCCTTGCCTATAGAGAAAAGGGTTACTGGTGTCGATGTCTTCGAGCGCCAGTGTTTTGACGTCAGGCAAAGGTTTTTCGACGAAGTTGATCTGGGGGCGCTTTGTGCCGATGATCTTCTTCTTGGTCTTCATCAGCACCTTTAGAGCCTTGATTTGCGAGTACATCGGCACCACTTTAGACGTGGTGTTGATCACTTTTTTCTGAATGTTATCAATTGTACTTATTTCTGTTGACATGGTTCGCTCCGAGATTACATCTGAAATTCTGGCAAGTGAACGGTCATACCATCCATGGCCTCTTTGGCCTTGACCTGGCAACCCAAGCGTGAGGTTTTCGCCCTCTCCGGAGTCATGGATAGCATTTGTTCTTCGGCATCGACCATCGCACCGGTCTCGTCAAACCACTCCTCCGCAACGATCATGTGGCAAGTACCGCAAGCACACTCCCCACCGCAATCCCCGTCAATACCCGGAACTGCATTATTAACGGCGATTTGCATCAATGTATCTCCTGCCTCCAATTCCACGACATGTTTGGTGTTATTATGTTCGATAAAGGTAAGCTTACCCATTAATTCTATTCCTCGGTTAATGTCTAGGCTTTAGGCTGACATTTTACCGCCACCTCAACGAGGACATTTGTTGACATGACGGGGACATTTAAAGACACTTAAACACGTTCCCTGGAAGCGCATATTACGTGGACTCAACAGGATGGTTTAGAAACTGTGGAAACTGGTATTCCGTCAAACTATTCACGACTTATTGCCCGCGAGCTAGATCTGACCTTCAACCAATTGCCCAGATTACTGCATGGCACCGGCCTCCCCATCCAGCAGTTCCTGAGTGAGGACAGCCTTCTTACGCCAGGCCAGCAGATACAGATTCTGCGCAACGCATTGGCGCTGTCCGGCCAGCCAGAATTCGGTTTACGGGTGGGCAAGCGCCTGACGCCAGCTACTCACGGTGCGATGGGGTTCGCCGCCTCCAGCAGCCCAGACTTGCTCAGTGCGCTCCAGGCGATACACACCTTCTTGCCTACGCGCGTCAGCGTTATTCAGCTGCATTTGCAGCAGATTGAAGACCACCTGGAATGCAGACTGGTTTTCCTGATGCAGCTGGACGACGATCTCCAGCGCTGCGTGGCAGAGACGATCATTATGACGCTGCTTGCGTTCGGCGAATTCATTGTGGGCCGCCCCCTGCACGAAGCTGAAATCGGCTTTGCCTACCCGCCTCCTCAGTACCAGGCGATCTATTCAAAGTGCATGTCCGGGCGGATTCGCTTTGGTTGCGATCACCTTATGCTCAGATTGCCAATGATGCTGTGCCGGGAACCCAACGCCTCTGCCAATAATGAAAACTATCGTCTAGCATTGCAGCAGTGTGAGTCCATGCTTGCGGAACTTCAGACCCAGAAGCCAAGCTACCAGACCCGACTCAAGAAGATGATGCTATCCCGACCACCCGGAACGCTTAGTGAAGAAGAGGCAGCGGCCGCCCTATTTATGAGCAAACGCACCCTGGCGCGCAAACTCAAAAAAGAAGACTGCAGTTTTCGACAGATTCGCGACGAGATTCTGTCACGACAAGCAGCCGACTATTTGAGTGGAAGTCAATTATCCGTCGAAGCTATCGCTTCTCTCTTGAATTATCACGACAACGCGAGTTTTAGGCGCGCCTTCAAGCGCTGGTTTGGTCGGTCGCCCACTCAGTACAGGCAACACGGCAATTCCTCGGACACCGCACCACGGTCAAGACACTGATGGTAGAGCACATGGGATGGCCTACGAGTTCTTGCTATATATGTTGCCTCGCGCATTCACTCATATTGTTCCTACAACCAACCAAAAATTGGTCTACACTCTAAGCAATAGAAGCATGAAGGTGTGGAAAAGTGAATTGGTTCAGACGCTTATCGATTCAAACTAGAATCTATTAGATTACTAATGTAGCCACTGCTGGCTTCATTATTTGTTTTCCATTGAATTCACTGCGTTAGCATCCGGTTCCAAACTGATGACAAGTAAACTAAATGCATCAATGAATCTGCTAGAGTTTCGCGACACCAGTCAACGTAATTTTGGCAAGTTGGTTGTCGATACAGAGTCCAGTAGCGAGCAAAATAAACGCTAACCAGACTAGTGCTACATACTGCCAAATGAGACAGCTAGGGCAGGAGAGCAAGGCCGTGGGTTTGCCGTCGTGGCATAGGAGGTTCGTTATTTTGCATCAAAAACACAATATTCTACGGAGGAAATCCACAACACAATTAACAACCTGAATACAGCTTAGAAAGATGCTGTAGATGTAATGGCATAAAGCACCGACAGGGTTCAATCTGGCGTGGCAGCACTAGCAGTCTAAGAGACATTGTCTGAATTAGAGTAAGCTATTTCTTATCAAAAAATGGAGATATATAGATGGCTAGAACGAAATTTACTATTGCGCAAGTAATCAGCAGGTTAATGTTGGCTAGTTGCTTCATGACACCGGGACTATCCTATGCTGCTGATATTATATGGAGCGGTTTTGCGTCGGTTGCTGCCGGACAAACATTGGGAAGCGATGATGCAGAGTATGTTGTTGATAACGTCACCGGCGGTGCATACGATAATACATTGCGCTTCTTGCCGGAAAGTACAATGGCCATACAGGCTTTCGCCCAAGTAAACGAATCGGTTTCAGCAACGGTACAAGCGGTAGCAAAAGGGTCAAATGAGAAAAGCTTTGATACTTCGTTTGAATGGGCATATGCCACGCTTGCTGTAACTGACAATACAAAGATCAACTTTGGACGATTCCGCGCACCACTGTTCTATTATTCCGACTTTTTAGATACATCCTATGCCTACTATTGGTTAAGAGCCCCGACAGACATGTACGTTGCACCATATTCAACAACGACGGGTGTTTCTCTGAACGATTTTCGCTATCTAGGTGACTTTGAATTATCCACACAGATTTGGACGGGGGAGGAGCAAATCGAGTTCCTGGGATCACCCGGTGAGCTGACTGACATGATAGGTATTAACTTTATGCTAGCTTACGATTGGATAAAGTTACGTGCTGTGTATAACACGATGGATTCAGCAATTGAAGGATTGGGCGTAGATACTAAATTAATTTATTCGGCATATGCCGTGATCGCAGACTATGAAAATTTCAAGTTTAGAAGTGAATACGGAAATCTTGAGGATAATGACACCGGCTTAGAGGATAAATTTGGGTATGCTTCGGTGGGATACACTATGGGCAATTTTACACCCCATTATACCTATTCTGAGCAAGATAGAGCCGCTTTCTTTCTCGCAGAAACGGAAACTCACACAATAGGGATACGCTGGGACTATTTGCCCGGTACAGCGTTTAAATTGGAGTACTCAGAATCTACAACTGAAGCAACTCCATGTGATCCTATGAGCGGGATGTGCCTTCCTACGCAAGAAACCAAAATTGAAGTAGTTGCCGCAGCGATTGACTTAGTATTTTAGTGAGGTTCTCAACATGATTAGAATCAATATAGCAGCTACTTTCTTAGCTTGCGTTATATCATTTCTTTCCACCAATTCCGTTGCCGATGTAGCTGTGATTGTAAACCCAAATAGTTCGGTATCAGAGCTTGATGATAAATGGCTTGGGGCCATATTCTTAGGGAAGAAAAAGAAATTTCCGGACGGTAGCTCGGCTGTACCTATTGAACAGCAACCGGGTACGTCAGCCCGGGATAAATTTAATGAGAAAATTCTTGAAAAGAATGAAGGACAGTTGAGAGCATATTGGTCTCAGCGGATTTTTACGGGTAAAGGTCAACCACCCAAAACTGTCAACGGGAGCGCTGACGTAAAGAAGCTGGTATCAGAGAATCCGGCCTTCATTGGGTATATTGATGCATCAGAAATTGATGATACGGTAAAAGTTATCCGAAAACTTGAATAGAAATTTCCATTTAAGCTATAAATTACTGTAATACTTGAATAATAGTTATTTGTTTTGAAAAAGCCGATAATGATATTTATCGGCTTTTTTGAGGCCTTTAGCTTGAAATTAATAAGCAGCCACACAA
>JBFKSL010000009.1:0-22139 GCA_041626995.1 Ketobacter sp.
CGATAAATGCCTGGCTTGTCTTCGGGTACTAATGTCCATAGTTCGTTCACAAAGCCGGGAATAGCGTCCTTTTTAATGGCAAATTCCGGTACCCACCAGGAGTGAATAACGTCGTCAGAGGTGATAAGGAAGCGCACTTTTCGGCCAGTGGGAATCACCAGAGGCTTGTCCACATCCTGTTTGTACAGTTCGTTCATCTCTGGGTAGTTGCCATCTTCGCGATAAGCATCTTGGGCCGTGTTTTTGGGAAACAGGCCAGAAGCCAGCATTGGGCGAATAATTTCTTCAGAAGGTGTGGAGAGAACGCTATAAAAATCCAACCCCAAGTTATTCTCACCTTGCCAGTCCAGATACTCGTAGTGCCATTTCCATTGCGAGCCCGTTACTTTTATTGTTAAGGCCGAGTCGCTGGTGTCATTCATAGCAATCAGCACTTTTGTTGCCGGGATAGCCATTAATATCAAAATCAGGAAAGGAAGAATGGTCCAGATAATCTCTACTGTGGTGCTCTCGTGGAACTGGGCTGCTTTATGGCCCGCAGATTTGCGGTGCTTCAGCATGGAATAGAACATCATTCCAAATACCACGATACCTATGGCAACGCACCACCACAGCATGGTTCGGTGCATGTCGAACACCTGCTGGCTGATGTCGGTGACCCCCGGGGTCATGTCCAGTTGCCATTCTGCAAACACCTGACTGCTCGCAGCAGCCAGGGCAGCAGCGCTGGCCCATGAACATCGTTTAGCTAATGACTGCATTGTTTACTCCCTGATTTTATTATTTTGGTGACTCTGCTTGGGTGGCAGGTCACCCATGTGCTGGTTTGGTAAACCATTACCGAGCGATAACGTGGTGACGATACGCAAGGCGAGACTGGATTGAATGCTGGGTTGCAAACAGGTGAAGTCTGCCGCCCACAATCTTCCAGGGCGGGCCAGCTCAGAATGGTACAGCCGAGCGCAAGGACTGATCGAGCGATCATCTCATCAGCGCGCACCTGCCATAATACTGTCAATGGCGACAACAATGCGGGATTTGAATGTAAGGTCAGTACTGACCTTTGGGCGTCACTATAATACTTTGCCTAGTGACGGACGTTTAACATGCGTTCCTGTTCCTATTGGTGGAACTCAGAAAGTCAGTCAAGTTTTCCGTCTTTTGCTATTTATCAGTCGTTGTATTTATTCAACACGGGTGTTGTGTTGCTAGCTTAGGCTGGCTTGGGAGATTGGATCTCAAAGCCCCTCTGATTTTGCCCAGATAAACTCTAAGTTCTCTCAAAAGGGATGTCCAGTCATGAATGAAAAAAAGGTATACTAAACGTACCTTTAACGTGAATAATTTTCCTTTGATGCATGTCAAACGTCAAGGATGTGAAGAGAATAGTAAATGAGCGCTGAACCCATCTATAGAATTGTATTTTTAAACCAAGCTGAGATCTATGAGATCTACGTCAAGAACGTTTATCAAAGTGATCTTTATGGCTTTTTAGAGGTTGAGGGATTTCTGTTTGGTGAGCGCACTCAGATGGTGGTTGATCCTTCCGAAGAACGATTGAAGGCTCAGTTTGCCGGGGTGGAACGTAGTTACATTCCCATGCATGCGGTCATTCGAGTGGACGAGGTTGAGAAGGAAGGAGTTGGTAAGATCACAGAAGTGAAGGGGGGGAATGTGGCCCAGTTTCCTAATTTTCCCTATGGTCCCGGTGGGGGCGGTAGCAAAGGTGGTTGAAACATAATCAATACAGGAATTATCTGGTCGTTTTCTGCCATTCGTCGTTAAAATTGTACACTTGAAAGGATTCAGCTTGCACCTTTGTAAGATAGATTTATAAAGGTGCTAAGAGCTAAACTGGCTGTTAGTTTGAAAGGGGGATTTTCAAGCTAACTTGCATAGGGACTTATGATATGAAAAAAGTGAAGCGAACCAGTCCGATCAGTGCTCGCTATAGCTTGGACAAGCTGGAAAGCATGGTAAAGCGGGACATTGCTCGTTTAGAGGAGCAATTAACGCATGTGGAGGGGGACTCTGCAAATCCAACCAGAATGTCTACGGCGCGTACTTATCGCACTATGATTGCGGACCGTAAGAAGTTGCTTGATCAGATTCAACATCAGTCTAGCGAGTTTTTGGGGGAAGCTATCTGATAGCTAAGTAAGAAAAGAAAAAGCCGCTTATCCTAATTGGATAAGCGGCTTTTTTGTATATGGTGGCTATGCCCTGATTTGAACAGGGGACCCCATCATTATGAGTGATGTGCTCTAACCAGCTGAGCTACATAGCCATTTTCGAGGGCGCAAATTCTCGCAATCTGTACTTCTAAAGTCAAGCGAAAGTGTTAGAAATTGAGCGCCTTAAACATTAAACCTAAAGTGAATAACGTCGCCGTCCTGTACAACGTAATCTTTGCCTTCCAGGCGCCATTTGCCGGCTTCTTTTGCGCCTTGTTCTCCGTTATTTTCCACAAAGTCGTTGTAGGAGACCACCTCGGCACGGATGAAACCTTTTTCAAAATCGGTGTGAATCACGCCAGCAGCTTGGGGTGCGGTGGCGCCGACTTTTACGGTCCAGGCGCGCACTTCCTTTACGCCTGCGGTGAAGTAGGTTTGTAATCCCAGTAGGTTGTAACCTGCGCGGATAACGCGATCTAAGCCTGGTTCTTCCATGCCTAACTCGGCCAGGAATTCGGCTTTGTCTTCGTCATCCAGCTCGATGATTTCTGATTCGATTTTTGCGCAAATGGGTACCACTTGGGCATTTTCGGATTCCGCTAACTTGCTCACGGCTTCCAGCAGGGGGTTGTTGTCGAAGCCGTCTTCGGCCACGTTAGCGATGTACATGGTGGGCTTTATGGTCAGCAGGTTTAATGAGCGGATCACTTTAAATTCATCGTCGCTTAACTCTGCTGCTCGAGCGGGTTTGCCTTCATCTAAAACCGGTTGCAGTTTCTCTAATACTTTTTGGCGAGCTATGGCGTCTTTGTCTCCACCTTTGGCTTGTTTGGCGGCTTTGGTAATGGCTTTTTCTACGCTATCCAAGTCGGCCAGGGCTAGCTCGGTGTTGATTACTTCAATATCGGAAAGGGGGTCTATTTTTCCTGCTACGTGCACTATGTTGCCATCTTCAAAGCAGCGTACTACGTGAGCGATAGCGTCGGTTTCGCGGATGTTGGCTAGAAATTGGTTGCCCAGGCCTTCGCCTTTGGAGGCGCCTTCCACCAGGCCGGCGATGTCGACGAATTCCATGGTGGTGGCGATGGTTTTTTCTGGCTTTACGATCTCGGCCAGTTTGTCTTGGCGTGGGTCGGGTATGGGTACGATGCCAGTGTTAGGCTCGATGGTGCAGAAGGGAAAGTTCTGCGCTTCGATGCCTGCTTTGGTGAGCGCGTTAAATAGGGTGGATTTTCCTACGTTGGGAAGCCCCACAATGCCACACTTGATACCCATAGTTCGTTACCTTGAAAGAATTTTAGTTTGAGGATGCGTTGAAGCTGTGCAGCCGGTTCATGGCTTTGTTGGCGCTGCCTTCCACAATATCGGGAACGTAGCGCAGGGCTTCATCAATGGCATCGTCAATCCATTGTTGTTCAGTTTTTGGTGCTTTGGAAAGTACAAAGCCGCTTACTTGGCTGGCGCTGCCTGGATGGCCAATGCCAATGCGTAAACGTGCGAAATTCTTGTTGTTGCCCATTTTGCTGATGATATCACGCAGCCCGTTATGACCGCCGTGACCACCGCCTTGTTTCAGTTTTGCGGTGCCGGGTGGTAGGTCCAATTCGTCGTGGGCCACCAGGATTTTTTCAACGGGGACTTTAAAAAAGTTTGCCAATGGCGCAACGGATTGGCCGCTTAGGTTCATAAAGGTGGAAGGAATAAGCAGGCGTACGTCGTGGCCTTTGATATTGGCGCGGCCGGTTAGACCGTTGTATTTGGAATCGGTGGAAAGGTTGGCACCATAGTGTTTGGCCAGCCTTTCCACGAACCAGGCGCCAGCATTGTGTCTGGTGTCCTCGTATTGTCGGCCTGGGTTACCCAGGCCCACGATGAGTTCAATGCCATCCTTCAATGCTGGGTTCCTGTGTCTTGATTACTCTGCGCTTGACTCAGCTTCGTCTTCGTCGTCAGCAGAAGCGCCGCCGCGAGGTGAGTTTACGCTAACAACAGGAAGGTCGTGGTCTTCGCCCAGTTGCAGTGCTTTCAGCTCAATGCCTTGGGGTAGCTTGAGATCGCTCAAGTGCAAAATGGTGCCAATGTCACAACCAGCCATGTCCACTTCAATGTATTCAGGCAGGTCTTTCGCCAAACATACCACTTCTACATCAGACATTTGGTGGTTAATGCTGCCACCGTGCTGTTTTACGCCTACGCAAGATTCTTCATTAATGAAGTGCAGGGGAACGTGCATGGTCAGCTTGTGAGTGGTGTCAACGCGCATGAAGTCTGCGTGAACAGGGTGAGACTTGGATGGGTGACGTTGCAAGTCTTTTAGTACCACAGGCTCATCTTTGCCATCCAGTTTCAGAGTCAGAACGTGAGAGTAAAAGGCTTCGTTTTCCAAAGCTTTTACCAGATCTTTAAACTCTACTGAGATGTTTTGTGGGTCTTTGTTGGCACCGTAAACGATGGCCGGTACTTTTTTCTCAAGACGGCGCAGGCGGCGGCTCGCACCTTTCCCTGCATCGGCTCGACTTTCTGCGCTAATGATAAACTCGTCTAACATTGGAGTTCTCCTTGGTTGTGAACCTTTTAAATTTCGCGACCAAATTTAAAAGGGGGTTTAAATTGCGATGTTGCACCCGATCAATCTTTCGGGGTAAACATCGCGCTTAGGGATTCTTCGTTGCTAATGCGGCGAACGCATTCTGCCAGCATTGGCGCCAGGCTTAGCTGGCGAATGCGAGGGCAGGCTCTGCCGGCAGCAGACAGTGGAATAGTGTCCGTTACCACCAATTCGTCCATTTTGGACGCGTTTAAATTATCGATTGCCGGGCCGGATAACACAGCGTGAGTTGCGTAAGCGACGACCTTTTTGGCGCCGTGGTCTTTTAGGGCCTCGGCTGCTTTGCACAGGGTACCGGCGGTGTCCACCATGTCATCCACTAGGATGCAGGTGCGGCCTTCCACTTCACCAATTATGTGCATAACCTGGGAGGTGTTGGCTTTTGGGCGACGTTTATCGATGATGGCCAGGTCGCAATCGTTTAATTGCTTGGCTACGGCTCGGGCACGAACCACGCCGCCAACGTCTGGTGAAACCACCATTAAATCTTCGTAATTTTGCTTTTTGATATCGTCCAGTAAAACCGGAGAGCCGTATACGTTGTCTACAGGGATATCAAAGAAGCCTTGAATTTGGTCAGCGTGCAGATCAACGGTGAGCACACGGTCGATGCCGACGGTGGTGATCATGTCTGCCACTACTTTTGCGGTGATGGGTACACGGGCAGATCGTACTCGGCGATCCTGGCGTGCGTAGCCGAAGTAGGGTACCACAGCGGTGATACGGCCAGCTGATGCGCGGCGCAGGGCGTCAGCCATGACCAGCAGTTCCATGACGCTGTCGTTAGTGGGTGCGCAGGTGGATTGGATGATGAACACGTCACTGCCGCGCACGTTTTCGTTGATCTCTATTGAAATCTCGCCATCACTGAATTTGGCTACTTCTGCATCACCCAGCGGTACGTGCAGGTGGTTTGCTACCTTTTGTGCAAGTTCCGGGGTCGCGTTACCGTTGAATACGATCAGATTGGGCACGCCTGTCACCTTATTAAATTAGTTTAATGGGGTTCAGATAGAGAATATGGCAGGGCCGCCAGGATTCGAACCTGGGGATGACGGGATCAAAACCCGTTGCCTTACCGCTTGGCGACGGCCCTACAGCTCTTTGACAGATCCAGTGATCAGTCTGGGCGCGAGATACTACCAGAAAATCACCAAATGTTTTAGAAGTTTTTTCTGGATTTTAGCCTTGATTGGCTAGATCTCCAGAATACAGTAACGAGTGGTTGTTGCCTTTGGCTACCTTCCAGCTAACATCTTGATCAGTGAGCTGAAATTCCTGCATGTTTTGGTTGAGTTGTTGCTCAGCCTGCAGTGCCTGTTGCTGACTCTGGAGCTGCATGAAGATGCAGGCCCCACTACCGGTTACTTTTGCTGTTCCCATTGTTGCCATTAATAGCATGGTGCGATCAATGATCGGGAAGCGTTTTCTCAAGACTGGTTCGAAGTCGTTACGTCCGCCCCCCTCAAGAAAGTCGCGTATTCTGATTTCCTTCGTGTCTCTTGTCAATTGTTTTTCTTGGAAAAGTTGCGTGGTGTCGGCGTGGCAATTGGGCATGGCAATTAGGTACCAGGGCTCGGGAATTTCCACGTTCTCGAACTGTTCTCCTACCCCTCGGGCAAGAGCGGAGTGGCCATGAATAAAGATCGGTACATCTGCTCCCAAGGCAAGGCCCATTTCCGCCAATTGTGCTTTGCTGCAACCGGTTTGCCACAGGTGATTTAGTGCTACCAGGGTGCTGGCGGCGTTTGATGAACCTCCACCCATGCCTCCACCCATTGGCAGGCGCTTGGTCAGGGTGATTCTTGCGCCTTTTGGGCTGCCGGTGGCTTCTTGCAACCGTCGTGCGGCTTTTTCTATAAGATTATCGCCTGATTTTATGCCTCGAATTTGGGTTTCAAGGATAATTTCAGGTGTGTTCAATATTTCAAAACTAAGGTCGTCATAGAAGTCTACAAACTGAAATAGCGTTTGCAGATTATGGTAACCGTCAGACCGGCGCCCGGTAATGTGTAAAAACAGATTAAGTTTGCCTGGAGATTTTACTTTCAGGGTCATTGCGCTTCACCGCTGGGAAGAGCCAGCCACTCCTTTATGATAAGGGTTACTTTCAAATCGCCCCGTGTGATTTTAATGCGCTGTGGCAGCATCTGATTTAGGGCCATGCCGTAACGGTCGTATTTGAGTGTCCAGCCGTCCTGTTGAAGGGTGTCGATGGTGCCATGTGGGTTGTGGGTGATGCTAGGCTGCCCAAAGGGGGCGGGTATGCCTTTTACCCAATAGAGCAGGTGGTTGATGGGGATGACCCAGCCAGTGTGCTCGTAGACCAGTTGTTCTGGGGATTGGGAGATAAAGTCGCCGTCAGAATTTTGCAGGCGCGCGCCAAGCGGGTTGCCGCTGATGATGGTGGAACCCTGACCCAGTGGGCCAGACAATAATATATAGAAGCTGTCGAACGATTGGCTCCAATCCATATAGGCGCTACCGCCATCGTCTTGGGTGCGTACGCCGATTTTGCCTTTGATTTGCCATTCCCGCATCAGGGTGAGTTGGCGCACGTGTTCAACCCAGTTGATGGTTTGGTCTTCCGCCACGGGAACAGGCTTATGTTCAGTGGTTTGCCAAAATGCACAGCCGCTCAGCAGGGTGACGGCCAGTAGCCAATAAAATTTTCTTATTATGGACACGTTCTTCGGTTATTTCGGTTGGGGGTGGCCTTATAAAGGAGAATTCAAAAAGCGCTCCATGACTTCTTTTAGAATTTTGCTGTCTGGGTTTTTATCCAGGGCGTCCTTCCAAATATTATGAGCTTCTTCTTGTTCGCCGGTGACCCAGAGGACTTCCCCTAGGTGAGCGGCAATTTCTTGGTCTTCCACAGCGGCGTAGGCTTTTCTTAGAAAATCCAGTGCTGCTGGAATATCGCCCATACGATACTTGATCCAGCCCATGCTGTCGATGATCGCGGGATCTTTAGGATTGATGGTGTAGGCGCGCTCGATCAGCTCCCAGGCTTCGCTTAAACGTTGGTTGCGATCGGCAAAAGTGTAGCCCAGTGCGTTAAGGGCTGCGCTGTTGTTGGGTTGCAGGTCGAGCACCTTGCGTAGGTCTTGCTCCATACCTTCAAAATCATTCAGCTGCTCGCGCAACATGGCTCGGCTGTAGAGTATGCTGGTGTCTTCGGGTTTTTCAGTCAGGCTTTTGTCCAGCTCTGCCACGGCTTGCTCCAGCTGGTTGGCCTTAGCCAGTATTTCGCTTTTGGCCAGGGAGAATTTAAGCTTCTCTTTGGGCATGACGCTGGTGGCGTTGTCCAGAGAGTCTATAGCTTGTTGAAGATCGCCCATTTCCTGCAGCATTAAAGCCAGTTGAATTTGCGCCACTATATATTGGCGCCCAGGTTGCACTTGTTGGAAGTGAACGCTGGCGCTATCGAAATCTCTTTCTGATACGGCGATGCGGGCCAAATATAGGTTGGCTTCATCGGTTCGGTGCTTCATGGTTAGCAATTTCTTAAATTGCTTTTTTGCTTGTTCTTTGTGCTGGTTTTCCCAGCTAAGTAGTGCCAGGGATAGCACCAGGTCGCCATCGTGAGGAAAGCTGGCAGTAAGCCGGTAAAATTGCTGTTGTGCTGCTTCCAGTTGGTTTTGTTGCATCAGATAGCGGGCGTAGGTTACGCCAAGCCTTTTGTTTTCCGGGTAGCGGCTGGTTTGTTGCGCCAGATAGGTCATGGCTTCTTCGTTGCGGTTGAGCGCAATGAGTGATTGGGCTCGAGCCAGCATGGCGTTTCCATAACTAGGCTTAATATCCAGCGCTTGATCATAGTCGTGGACAGCCACTTCGTGTTGGCCGTTCATGGCTTCCAGCGAGCCTTTGGCAAACCAAAGCTTCTCATCGTCACGTTTCTCGGAATAAAAGCGCAATTTATCCAGCACGATTTGGCGAGTCTCCTGGTTAGAGGAGCGCGTGGCTTGCAGTAAGAATTCAAAATTCAGGCTGCCCTGGTTTTCCATTAATAAATCAATTTGAGCCATGGCATCTTCAATTTTGCCAAAGCGAATCAGTTCTGTAGCGGCTAGTTCGCGGGGGGCAGGGTTGTTGGGCTCAATTTCCAGCCATAGCTTGGAGGCGTCCAGCGTGGCCTGATGAGCACCCAAATAACGGGCAATAAAGGCGGCTCTTTCAACTACCTGAGGGTCGCGGGTTTCATGCGCCTGCTTTAAATATTTGCCCAGCGCGACATCGGCTCGGTTGCGCTTACCGGCAAATTCCGCCAAAAGTAATTCGTAAAGGCTATCTCTTGTAAAGGCGCGAACCGGGGCTTCTTCAGCCGCCTGTTGCTCGGAAGGTGGTGCGGTTACACTGCCTTGAGCCGGTTTTGATAAGCTGCTGCAGCCGCTGCTGGCCACTGCCAATGCCACTCCTGTGGCCATTAAAAACTTTTTTAAAATCATATGTATGCGGGCGTGCCGATATAGTAGGCTAAGCTCCATAAAAGCAAGAATAGCGCAGCCATGCAAGCAAATTTGCCGCCTTTGACTGCCACAATATAAATATAGATTGTTAAAGCGCAGTTGTGTTCCCAAATTAGCGGTTATGTGATTGCCTTATGGTATAATCTTGCCACTTTGTTTCGGAGAGGGTGTTTTTGTAGCAACTTGCTGCTGTTTTAGGTGCCATGGCGTTACTTGCGTACGGAATTAATCATCGAACCGCATCTGTAGATATGCGGGAAAAATTGGCTTTTGCGCCGGACAAGGTGATCAGTGCACTCAACGATGTGCGTGCTGAGGCTAAGTTGCGCGAGGTGGCTATCCTATCCACTTGCAATCGTACAGAGTTGTACTGCTCTGCTGAAAGTGAAGATTCTGGCCCATTGCTGAACTGGCTTGGCCAATACCATGCTTTGCCCATGGAGCAGATTTCCCGTTGTGTATATGAGTTCTGGAATGAAGCTGCGGTGCGCCATTTAATGCGGGTGGCCAGTGGTTTGGATTCCATGGTGCTGGGTGAGCCGCAGATTTTAGGGCAATTAAAGTCTGCGTATTCTGTTGCTCAGGAAGCGCGCACCGTTGGCCCTGAGTTAGGCCGATTGTTTCAACATTCTTTTTCTGCTGCCAAGCATATACGAACGGAAACTGGTATTGGCACAAACCCAGTATCAGTCGCGTTTGCTTCCGTTAAGTTGGCAAAAAGAATTTTCTCTGAGTTATCCGATACTCATGCGTTGCTGATTGGTGCCGGTGAAACTGTCGAGCTGGTGGCTCGTCATTTAACGGAGCAAGGGGTTCGCAAGATGACGGTGGCGAACAGAACGTTGTCTCGAGCCAACGCGGTGGCGGAAGAATTCAGTGCCCATGCCATCACCTTAAGTGATATTCCTTTAGCCTTGCCGCAAGCCGATATTGTGATTTCCTCCACTGCCAGTCCGTTGCCGATTTTAGGTAAGGGGGCGGTGGAGCATGCTCTTAAGCTGCGTAAGCACAAGCCTATGTTTATGATGGATATCGCTGTTCCTCGTGACATTGAAGAAGAAGTGGGTGAGCTGGCGGATGTGTACCTTTATACGGTTGATGATCTTCAGCAGGTGGTGGAAGAAAATCGCCGACAGCGTCAGGAAGCGGCCCATAAAGCTGAGGAGTTAGTAGATTCCAGTTTGGTAGCATACATGGAATCTTTAAAAAGCCTTGAAGCGGTGGATTCCATTCGTGCTTATCGTGAAAAAGTGGAAACCCTGCGCCAGATGGAATTGGAAAAAGCGTTGCAACAAATCCGATCCGGTGCCGATCCAGAAGAAACCCTCAACCGCATGAGCCGTTCTTTAATGAATAAGGTGATGCATGCGCCTACCGCCAATATGAAGGTGGCCGCAGAACAAGGCCGCTCCGATCAGATTGAATGGGCACAAAAACTGTTGGGTATTAGTGAGCCCAATAGCCCCGATTAGCTACGCTCATCCTTTCTTCCTAATGTAATCAACCCAATTATTAATGCCTGCAAGGGCCTGTCAGGAAAATTCCAAATGAAAGAATCGTTGCGATTAAAACTAGCCAGCCGCAGTGAACGCTATGAAGAAGTGGGCATGTTGCTGAGCCAGCCTGATGTAATTGCCGATCAAAACCGTTTTCGCAAACTATCCCAAGAGTATGCGGAAATTGAGCCAGTGGTAAATTGCTATCGTGAATATGAGCAGGTGCTGGACAATATTGAAGAAGCCAAAAGTTGGCTGGCCGACCCTGATTTAAAAGAAATGGGGGAAGAGGAGCTTTCTGTCAACGAAGCCAAACAGGATCAACTGGAAAAAGATCTGCAAATGTTGATGCTGCCCAAAGACCCCTTTGACGGCAGTAACGTGTTTTTGGAAGTACGCGCGGGCACGGGTGGAGACGAAGCTGCTATTTTTGCTGGAGACTTGTTCCGTATGTATTCGCGGTACGCAGAGCGTCAGGGTTGGCGCACCGAAATTGTTAGCCAAAACGAAGGTGAGCATGGCGGTTACAAAGAAATTATTTGCCGCGTAATTGGCGACAATGTGTATTCACAATTGAAATTTGAATCCGGTGCTCATCGAGTGCAGAGGGTACCTGCAACGGAATCTCAAGGCCGTATTCATACTTCAGCCTGCACCGTAGCCATCCTTCCCGAAGCGGATGAGGTGACTGATATCGATGTTCGCAACGAAGATTTGCGTATTGATACTTATCGTTCTTCGGGGGCGGGTGGTCAGCACGTTAACACCACCGATTCCGCTGTGCGTATTACTCACTTGCCTTCCGGCGTAGTGGTGGAATGTCAGGACGAGCGATCGCAACACAAGAATAAAGCTAAAGCTATGTCATTGTTGAAGTCGCGCTTATTGCAACATGCGCAGGATCAGCAGCATAAAGAAACCAGTGATGCTCGCCGCAACCTGGTGGGCAGCGGGGATCGTTCTGAACGCATTCGCACCTATAATTATCCTCAAGGGCGGGTTACTGATCACCGAATTAATCTAACCCTATATCGCTTAACTGAAATCATGGAAGGAGAGTTGGGCGAAGTGATTCAGCCTCTGGTTAGTGAATATCAGGCAGATCAACTCGCCGCGTTGGCTGAAGACGCATAATGGAAACCGTGGCCAGTTGCTTGCAATGGGCTGAGCACAAATTAGCGGACGCCAGTGAAGAGTTGGCTGTTGGTTGTAAGGCTGATAGCCAATGGCTGCTTTGTCATGTTTTGGGAAAGAGTCTTACGTGGCTGCGAACCTGGCCGGATCAGCAGCTTTCACCTGAGCAGCAGGAAATCTTTCGTAGTTGTGTTGAGCGTCGCCTAAACGGTGAGCCGGTAGCCTATATCACAGGCCGGCAGGGTTTTTGGACCTTAGATCTTAGCGTTAATCAGCATACATTGGTGCCTCGCCCCGATACCGAGTTGCTGGTGGAATTAGCCCTAGCCTTGGATGATGGTCGCACCTTGTCAGTGGTGGATTTGGGAACAGGTACCGGAGCCATTGCGTTAGCGCTGAAAAGTGAAAAACCCCATTGGAAAATTACGGCCACAGATATGAGTGCTGCCGCATTGGAAACCGCTAAGCAAAATGCGGATCGTTTCCGTTTGGCGGTAGAATTTGTTGAGTCGTCCTGGTTTGATCAACTACAACAGAATAAATACCACCTGATTGTATCCAACCCTCCTTATATAGAAGAAGATGATTCACACCTTAATGGTGTCGGAATACGCTTTGAGCCAAAAACGGCGTTAACTTCGGGGATTGATGGGCTTGATGATATTCGTAAAATTATTAGTAGTGCTCCCCATTATATGCATGCCTATGGTTGGCTATTATTGGAGCACGGCTATAACCAAGGTAAGTCTGTGCGTGATTTGCTGCAGCAGCGGGGTTTTGCAAATGTGCGCACTGAAAAAGACTTCGGCGATAATGATCGAGTAACATTAGGCCAGTGGCTGGAAGAGGTAAACTAAATGTTAACGGATGAAGAGTTACTGCGTTACAGCCGACAAATTATGTTGCCGGAAGTGGATATTGCCGGTCAGGAAAAACTACGTCAGGCGACAGTATTTGTAGCCGGTGTTGGAGGGCTGGGTTCGCCGGTTGCGCTCTATCTGGCTGCGGCGGGCGTGGGTAAATTGATCTTGGCGGATCATGATCGAGTGGATCTTAGTAACTTGCAAAGGCAAATAGCACATGCCACCAATGATATTGATCGTTTGAAAGCGGAATCTGCGGCGGATTCTGTTAAGCAGCTAAACCCTGGATGCGAAGTGGTGGTATGTAATGAAAAGATCACCGAAGACAACGTACGTGAAAAGGTGGCGGGTGCGCAAGTCATAGTGGATTGCTGTGACAATTTTGGTTTGCGTTTTCTGCTAAATCGTATCAGCGTGGAGAAGGGTGTTCCTTTGGTTTCCGGTGCGGCCATTCGAATGGATGGCCAGATCAGTGTTTATGACCCGCGTGATGAACCGAGTCCTTGCTATCATTGTCTGTTTGATGAAAGTGGCGAGCAAGACCAAACCTGTTCAGCCAATGGCGTGTTATCCCCTTTGGTGGGAATGGTGGGCAGCATGCAGGCCATAGAAGCCATCAAGGTCATCGTAGGAATGGGGAGCACTTTGGTGGGGAGGCTCATGATCGTGGATGCTCTAACCATGAAGTTTCGAGATGTAAAAATTAAACGTAATCCACAGTGTGTGGTGTGCGGTTCAAAGCGTTAAGCTCCTTTTTTTTGATCCTTAATGCTTTCATAAAAAGCAAAACGATTTCGACCTGATTGTTTTACTTGATACATAGCCAAATCGGCGTTATGAATGATTTGTTCTACGCTGGTGCCGTGGTTAGGGTAAAAAGCAATTCCGATACTAGCGCCCACCTGCACAGTTAAGGACTTTTCGAGTTCGATAGATTCGAGCGTTTTGTTTAGCAGCTTTTGTGCAACGAGCTCTACTTTGTTCGGTTGTTCGATTACCACTAAGAATTCATCTCCACCCCAGCGGATGACAATATCGTCTCGTCGTAGGCAGAGGTTCAATCGATTGGCGATGGTTTTTAGCACTTTGTCGCCAGCTTCGTGGCCGTGCTTGTCGTTAATGGGCTTGAACTTGTCTAAATCCAAAAGCAAGAAGGCACAAAATCTATCTTCGTTGGATCGTGGTAAAACAGATTCGATGCGACGGATACCCGCGCGGCGATTATATAGTTGCGTGAGGGGGTCTCTTTCCGCTTCGAGCTGAGTTTTCTGTTCTCGTAGGGCGCGTTCCGATATGTCATAGAGTATGAGTTCAATAAAGGTGTCTTCGTTATCATCCACTTTGGAAAGGAGGCAATTTAGCCAGCGTGTGGGTTGTGTTTTTAAAGTTTTAAGTTGGAGGTCGAAATTGACTGGTGTATCCGAAACCAATGCTTTTTTTATCATTGAATGTAATTGGTCTGGGTTTGAGAAGTAATCATAGAGGGCTTTAGGAGCAAGAGGAATTGAGCTTTCGCCTACGATAATTTTTTCAAAGGACGGATTGTGTTGTAAAACCACGCCTTGTTGGTTTACTAGACCGATACCGCAACTGGCGCTTTCAAACATAAGGCGAAATTGCTTTTCAAGAGATACCGCATATTCTCTTAACCTGATCTCACCATCGAGTGTGTTTTGTATGGAGGAGAGCAGTATGTTGGTGTCCTGAATGAATAATCCTATTTCATCGTGTTGATGTTGTTTGGGACAGTCCAGGCGTTCCTTGCTGCCAGGAGGGATCGTGTGAAGTTTTTTCGCCAAATTCTTGATTGGGTGGCTTAGGTTGCGGTGCACCAAAAATATGGCAAGTAGAACCAGTACAAATGAGTGAACTGACATTAGTATCACATGACGCCAAGCCGCCTGTTGTGCTCTGTTTCTTATCATAGAACCGTTGGGTAGCATAAGAACCTTTCCGACCACATCTTCGCTAATAAACGGAGACTGAAGATTAAAGGTTCTTAATTGCGGCTCATGGCCTGTAATGGCCTCCCCGCTGGAAATATTCATGCCCGTCAGGCTGGTAAGTTGTACGCCGGATACAATTTCGTTATTAGTTAAACCTTTAGCCACCTCTGTGGCGATTTCTGAATTATCTAAATACGCAGCAATGGCCGCGCTGCTTTCTATTGTTGTGAACAATTGTTGCAGTTGGCGATCTGCAGAATGTAATTGTTCTTTGTAAGTGTCCTGGTAAAAGTAATAGGAAATTGCGGCTGTTAGCAGGGTGGCACCAAATAGAATGGAAATACCCGTTCTGTAGGCTAGGGATGAGCGGGTTTTAATCGAGGCGGCCAACGACTTTTATACCTTCTTCAAGATCATTGGAATCGAGGTAACCCAAAGCATTTCTATTGTTTTTAATAGTCTCGATCAATTGTTTTGAGTTTTTCATGATCATTGGGGGTGTAGTGCGACCACTAAAGAGTAATTTTGCCCAATAGGCATTTACCTGGGCAACGGATTTTTTCACGGTGTTTTGGTAGAACTCGGCCCGAATTTCGGAGTCGGGGGCGAGGTCTAGCCGCAATGCCAGCTCACCGTTGGGAAAATATAAATTGCGCCCCATATATAGATCAATAATTTGGCGTTTGCTCAAGTGATCTGTTGGGTTGTCAGGATTTACCACAACTACGATCTCGGCGCTAACTTGAAAAGTCAGCGCTGTAAGAATACAAAGAGCGATATGTTGCATTGGTTTTCGCATCTTCAAAACACGTAGTTTAAGTTAATGGTAAAAGCGTTCAAGGTTTCGTCTTCTGGGTTTGTGTCCTTTTGATCCCATAATGCGGATGCATAGGCAGAAACCCAGGATCGATCAACTTGTAACTTTAATGCCAGGTCGTAACGAATATCCCATCGCATCCCGATGGATAAAGTATGCTGATCCACTGGTATAGATTGTCGATATAAATTTAAACCTGCCTCTAATAAATCCAGTTGTGGCTGTTGAACGTCAAATGGTGGTGGCAGAGTGGGAGCATCATCGATTTCAGAATACTGTTTTGACGATCTTACTTTGGCAACCATGCTGTATAAGGTTGCACTTCCAAAGTGTCTGCCAACGCTAACATAGCCACTGCTAAAATCACCCAGCGCTTCTAAATCAGTTAATATATGATTGACTTCTGCTTGAATTTGCCAGCGTTCAGGCGTGTATTGTGCTCCCAGCCCAAAATACTTAAATGATGCATCGTTGGCATTTAGCGATTGTCGATAGGATTCCGCCTGTGGCCATAATTGTGTGACCTGTTCCAGCCCTTCGCCAAGGGGTTCTGTTCCTGGGAAATACTCGTCAGTGTCAATGGTTAAATGAACAATGCTGGCACGATAACCCCAAGTGTCATTTTCCCAGTTAAGAGAAAATGATATGGCCGGTTTGACAGAGAGTTCGTAACTATCGCCATCGCGAGAGAAGGTGTTGGTGGTTTGTCCGAGTTGAATTTTACCAAAAAGAGTGCCGCTTCCTGCGATGGTTGTATAGGTGTAATCAAACCCATCAAACCAATCGAAGGCGAGTGGTGAATAGAACTCAACTGGTGGTCTGACCCATAAATACGCAAAGCCAATCTTTCGGTATTCCGATAGCATATACAGGTCGGGCGTGATTCTTCCCAGTTTGATTGTGGAGTTAGGTGAGAATCGGTAACGAATAAAGGCCCAGCTTATGCTTTTTTCGAGATCGTTTTCGAAGCGATCTTCCAAAATCATTTGAAAGCCTGCGGACCACTGTTGGTTAAAGCTGGCGTCTAGTTGAATGCCCAGGTTGGAGTTGTTTTTTGCAGACCAGTTGCCGTCGAAAACCCCTTCTCGGTTAAGGTCTTGGGTGAAGCCCAAAATGTCATTGCCACCTTTTACCAAGCCAATGGTAGTAAAGCCGCTAAAACGCAGTTGCTTTTGACTGAGCTCTTCCGCCCGAAGGTTGAACGGTAATACTAAAGTACAAATGATTACCGCCCCCACAACCATTGCTAGCCGAGAGGGGTTCCCTCGGAAATGTTTCAGCATTTCCATTTAATTTCTGTGATCCAAATAGAGGATGATTCCCATAACATTTCAGTTTAGCATAGGCCGTTGATTTCACTTGGAAGCCTGTTAAAAATCAGTGTGTTTTTCAGGCTTAATTAGTAAGGCTTTATTGAATGGTTGTAATTCTTTATAAGAATCAGAAGGATAATTAACATGAAGACGCGTGCGGCGATTGCGTGGGAAGCAGGTAAACCTTTATCGATTGAAGAAGTGGATTTGCAAGGCCCGAAGGAAGGGGAAGTGATGGTAAGGCTGGCCGCCACCGGTGTTTGCCATACCGATGCCTATACCTTGAGTGGGGCAGACCCTGAAGGAATCTTCCCCAGCATTCTGGGGCACGAAGGTGCAGGCGAAGTGGTGGAAGTTGGCCCTGGTGTAAGCAGTGTTGCAGTGGGTGATCATGTTATTCCTTTATATACGCCAGAATGTGGCAAGTGCAAATTCTGTTTGTCTGGAAAGACCAATTTGTGTCAGGCCATTCGTGCTACTCAAGGGCAAGGTTTGATGTCAGATGGTACTTCTCGTTTCAGTCAAAATGGCAAAACCATCTTTCACTACATGGGTACGTCTACTTTTTCTGAATATACGGTACTGCCAGAAATAGCGGTGGCAAAAATCAATAAAGCAGCGCCGCTGGATAAGGTGTGTTTGCTGGGCTGTGGTATCACTACGGGTATTGGTGCGGTACTGAATACGGCAAAAGTAGAGCCCGGTTCGAGCGTTGCTGTTTTTGGGTTGGGTGGCATCGGTTTATCGGTCATTCAGGGCGCGGTGATGGCGAAGGCCGAACGTATAGTTGTTATCGACATTAATGAAGATAAGTTTGAGATGGCGAAGATGTTGGGGGCCACGGATTTTATTAATCCTAAAAACTACTCCCAACCCATTCAAGAGGTGATTGTTGAGTTAACCGATGGTGGTGTGGATTACTCTTTTGAATGCATTGGTAATGTGAATGTGATGCGTTCTGCCCTGGAGTGTTGTCATAAAGGTTGGGGTGAGTCCATTATTATCGGCGTGGCTGGTGCGGGGGAAGAGATTTCCACGCGACCATTTCAACTGGTAACGGGGCGAGTTTGGCGTGGTACCGCATTTGGTGGCGTGAAAGGCCGTAGTCAGTTGCCCGATTATGTGGAGCGTTATATGAATGGGGAAATTAAAATTGATGAAATGGTTTCCTACACCATGCCGCTGGATGACATTAATCGTGCCTTTGATTTAATGCATCAAGGCAAGGCTATTCGTTCTGTGGTGGTGTACTGAGTTGGGTGGCTCGTTTATAGTTCGTGCGGCTCAGATTGGGCGTTAGGGTGTCGAGTTGTGATGTGGTGAATAATTTGTGTTTTCAGTTCTTGATCTTCTATTTTTGGGCCTTGTTTGTGTGTTATGATAAAGAAGTTTTGGTAATTTTTGTGTGTTTATATTAGTTAGAGAGCTGGTTCGTTGTAGATTGCCACTAACTTAGGCATTATTAGCCTTAATTCTAGGGGGCGTGGGAAAGCAAGGAGTAAAGCTGTAAAGCTTTTTTGGGGGCAGGGGATGCAAACACCTATTTGTTTTTCAATTTAAATCAGTTTCAATCTCGTAAGTGCTAGCTTGGTGCCTGGTAGGCTTTCGTTTGCTTGCGATTTAGGTTCGCCTGGTTAGCCGCTTTTGTTTTCTTTGTGTGTATTGTAGTGATTGCTATAAGACCGGTATGTTTGGTTTAGGAATAAATATTATGAATTCTCGCTTTAAGTTTAGTTGTTTTCGAGCATTAATAACTTTTTTATTAAATAGCTCGATAGGCTTTTTGGCTGCCTTGGTTCCAGTTTTGGTGTTTGGGAACCCAACTATAGATGAAGAGCCTGATTTGTATGAGTTGCCTGGTATTAATGAAAATAGAGTGTATGAAGGATCTGATAATCTTTCTGTTGATACGTTTTCTGGCACATTGCATGCTCAATATACAGATTTGGTTTTGCCTGGGAATGGTGCAGATATTGTCGTTCAACGGTCGTATAACTCTGTACCATCTGTAATTAGTGAATATTCCTATATGGGGCCCGGCTGGGATATTCATTTCGGCAGAATGACAGGTTTGTATAGTTGTAATGATGGAGTCTTTTCAAGGCAATCGGCAAAGATTCATTATGTCAAACCAGATGGGAGTCTGAATGAGGTTTATGACAACGTTTCAATCTTTCTGAATCGTAACCCAGGGGATGGTGTGTATGACGAAGGCGTAGATTATCAACCTGAACTGTGGACTGCTGATCATTGGAGAGCTGAATGTCGTGGAAATCAATTAGTGCTAACCGATCGGCAGAATAGGGATTACTATTTTGGTTCAAGTGATTCTTCAGAGCCTTATGCAAAGTTTGTAGTTGTTAGAATAGAAGATGCTTATGGTCAGGGATTTGATATCAACTACGAGCTCGCGAATGCATTTTCTCGCCCAGTCTCTGTGGTTGCGGATGATGGGCGACGAGTGGACTTTGATTATGAAGGGTTCGATTTGTCGTCGGTTTCAGATGGTGTTGCTACCGTTAGTTACCACTACGATTCAAGTGGTCATCTATCTCTAGTGGAGCTTCCCGAAGGGGCTGAGTGGCAGTTTGAGTATCAGGATAATACCCGCTTGTTATCTAAAGTAACTACGCCTTTGGGTGGTGTTGTTGATTTAAGCTGGGACAACTATTTTTTTCAATACAAAGATTACCCCGTTGTTAGGTCGAAGTGTATTAGTTTCGATGAGTGTTGGGAATACAGTTATGCGCGAGTACTTGATGAATTGGACGGGGCAAAGGATAAGACGACAATCACAACACCTTATGGCACCAGAGAGGAATATTATCACGTTTCTCCGTTGGGGGTGATTAATGGAAATGTTTGGCGGATTGGTGTGCTTGATAGAAAAGAGGTTTTCACGGCGAGTTCGGGGAGCGCATCACCTGATTCAATTTTTGAGAATCACTGTGGGATTACGAGTGGAATAGCAAACTCATCCACGCCTATTCTGGCAGAAAATTATGAGTGGGTATCAGCAAACGTATCACATAATAATAGAACATATCTGCAGGGAAGCTTTGCGCGAATTGATTATAGTGTAACAAAGCCTGTAGTAAAAAGGATTTTAACTGAGATTGATGGGGCTGAGTATGAGTATGAGGTTATCGAGCATTCTGCCTCAGGTTATCCTCTGTTAGTTAGGGAATCTGGAAGCTCCACGCGAACTACAGAGTTTTATTATCGTTACTCTGGTGAGGCGCTGGGGAGCTGGGTATGGGCGCAGCCATCTCAAATGCGAGTGCGTGTTGATGATGACGGTGCAATTGTAAACAGGCTTATTACCTTATCAGAGTATAATGATAAGGGCAGGGTTGAGCGAACCATAGAATCAGGCGCAGAAACATTCTATAGCTATTATACGAGCACTGGGCTTTTGGAGAGTGTTACTGATGGTGAAGGCAATATAACAACTTATTCGGATTATTATCGAGGGGTCGCGCGTCGTATAGATTATCCCGATTTGACTTTTGTAACTCGAGAAGTGGATCGCAGAGGGCGTATTACGTCAGAAACCAATCAAAAGAGCATAACCACATTTTATCAATATGATGATCTTGATCGCGTGACTCATGTCGATCTTCCTGTAACGGCTGATGTATATATTAATTATAGTTATACAAATTATGGCAAGCGAAAGGTAATTACAAAAGGGGCTCTAGAAGAAACTTACAGATACAACTCTCTTGGACATTTAACTAAGAAGACCAGGTTGGATGCAAACACAGGGGTTCAGTTGAGTCGTGATTTTGAGTTTGATATTCGCAATCAATTAATATTTGAGTCCTTTGTGAACGAGCCAGGAAATGGAACTCACTATCGCTATGACCGTTTAGGGCGGCTAGTTCAAACTAGAACCACCAATGATGAGGTGGTGGCGAATGATTATCGTCAGTTCAATGTGGTAACTGCTGACCCTGAATGCAATGTTATAACACGTTATTATGATTCAGTATCTCCTGGCGATAAATACCTGAATAAACTTGAAGCACCAGAAGGCGTTTTAATCGAAGTTGAGCGGAATGCTTTGGGGCAGCCGATTACCATATCTCAAAATGGAGTTACAAGGCAGTACGGTTACAATTATAGAAACCTTCTTAATTATTACAAAGATTCGGAAGTCGGAGTTAATCATAACTATATTTATGACAATGCCGGTAGAAAAACATATGAGTCTGTTACAGCGGTTCACGAAAACGGCTCATCCTCGTCGTTTGCGCTATATAATGTTTATTATGCCTACGATGTCTTGGGTCGGCTTGAGAGCGTAGATTATTCAAAACTTTTGCGTTTTTTTAGTTATCCGTATGAATTGTTTCCTTCGTATTGTGACGAAGAATGGAATCCTTCTGGTTATTTTTATCAACCTGACCCCCTATGTAGTTACACAAGAATGGATGAAAGGTATGAGATATCGTATGACCAGTTGGGAAACCTGGCCAGAAAAGCTAAATTTAGTTCTTTTGCTGTAGTCAGAATATTTGATCCCACTATTGATCCACCTTACGTGTATCCAGATAGTGTGACGTCAGCCTGGGAGTATGAATATGATGATGAAAATCGCATGCTTTCAGAGACATTGGATCATGTCGTTCATAATGCGAATGGAAGTGAGCGTGCATTTGGATATGATATTATTTATGGCTATGACCTAATTCAAGGACATTTAGCAAGTGTCACCTATCCAAATAGTTCTTCTGTCCAATACTTTCCTGACGCGTTTGGGCGTGCTACGCAGGCTTCACCCTTGGTATCGCATGTTGAATATTATGATGCAGGGCCAATCAAAAGAATTGAATATGGAAATGGGACTGTATCAAATTACACTTTAAATAGTCGTCACTTACCCGACACATTACAGGTTGATTCGAATGGGCGATTGATTAGCTTAGAATACGATTATGATCTGAATGGCAATATTACAAGTATCATAGATCATGAGCACCCAAGCAGTAGTCGTACCATGAATTATGATGGCCTGGATCGCTTGCTCGTGGCAACTGGAGCGTGGGGTGAATCAACATATGGTTATGATGAGCTAAACAATATAACGAGCAAAACAGTGGGTGCTAATGCTTATACCTATAACTATGATTACGTTACTAATCAACTAACCCACTTTCAAGGAGCATCCCTTCGGTACGATATCTTTGGGCGACTTATTGAAGATAATAATAATCGGTATTTTTATGATTTCGCCAATAACCTGTTAGCTGCATCTTTGCAGTCTGAGCATGGAGAAATTTCGTACCAGTACGATGCAAATGATCGAATGATGAC
>JBFKSL010000010.1:0-21402 GCA_041626995.1 Ketobacter sp.
AGCTAACGGGTTACTTTCATCAAACCTCAACCCAAGCTCTCGCGTCACCCGGATTGGAACAATGACATTATTGGTAGCACATGCATTCAAGCTATCACCCGTTTTGCGCTTTTGACGTTGATATACCGCCTTAATATGGTCAGGAGTACCCTCCGGCAATTGCTGCTCAACCCCCCCATGAATCACCGCTTGCCCGCCTTTTAGCCGACAGTAATCAACCAGCCGAACTAACCAATCTTGCTCTACTTGCTCGTCATCATCAATGAATACGAAATAATTCGCGTTTAACTCATGTACAATAGAGATCGCTCTATTTCTTGCACAAGGAATACCCTGCTTGGGCTCACACACATAATGGAGAGGGAAAGGGAAACTTTCAGCCTGGGATTCAACAAATGTACGCGAAGTTTCATCCGGGTCATTATCAATCACCAAACCATGCACACTTGAATTCTCGGGGACGGATATTCGAGATAAGCTACCCAAGCACTCTTCAAGAAGCTGTTCCCGCTTAAATGTGCAAACACATATCACCAAACAATCCATGACAGCCCTGCTTAATGGTTATGAAAAGCGGCATTTTACACTAAGGAACAGGAAAGTATCGAAAATTAGCCGATCCAGGGATTAGACGGATAGATTTTAATAATAATGACCTGTATTCTTCAACTTTTTAGCATTCACTGAACATTTTGCAGTGCACCTAGAATGAAAAGTATGAGGATACAATTCCGCTTATGAAAATTACCGTTTTCGGCACAGGTTATGTGGGGCTTGTTACCGGCGCCTGTCTAGCAGACGTAGGGCATAGCGTAGTCTGCGTTGATATCGACCAAGACAAAATTGACAAGTTAAAACAAGGGGTTATCCCCATATTTGAGCCAGGCATTGAAGATGTAGTAAAACGCTGCATGGCGGAAGGCACGTTAAATTTTACCACATCAGCCGCTGAAGGCGTTACCCATGGCACTGTACAGTTTATAGCCGTTGGCACCCCTCCAGATGAAGATGGCGCGGCCGATTTGCAATATGTAGTGGCAGTGGCTAAGACCATTGGTCAGCACATGAACGGATACAAAGTTATTGTGGACAAGTCTACCGTACCCGTGGGCACGGCAGAAAAAGTGCAAACTGCTGTTGCAGCGGAATTATCTGCTCGCGGCGAAAGCATTGAGTTTGATGTTTGCTCCAACCCAGAATTTTTGAAAGAAGGCAGCGCTCTAGAAGATTTCACTAAAGGTGCTCGCATCATCGTGGGCACCAACTCAGAAAAAGTCCGAGAACACATGAGTGAGCTTTACGCTCCCTACATGCGAAACCATAACAAGCTAATGTTTATGGACATCCGCGCTGCAGAATTCACTAAATACGCCGCTAACGCTATGCTCGCCACCAAAATCAGCTTCATGAATGAAATGTCGCAATTGGCTGAACGCCTGGGTGTGGATATTGAGCACGTGCGTGAAGGTATTGGTTCAGACCCTCGAATCGGCTACCACTTTATATACCCTGGCTGCGGTTATGGCGGCTCCTGTTTTCCAAAAGATGTGAAAGCGCTTGCTCGCAGCGCCACCGACATTGGTTACCACCCAGAACTGCTATTGGCGGTTGAAAATGTTAACGAGCGCCAAAAATCGATTCTATTCAGTAAGGTTGAAAACGCCTTTGACGGAGACCTCTCAGGAAAAACCATTGCGATATGGGGATTATCCTTCAAGCCAAACACCGATGATATGCGTGAAGCACCCAGCCGAAACCTGATGGAATCACTCTGGGCATCTGGAGCCAAGGTTAAGGCCTTTGACCCAGAAGCCATGGAAGAGTGTAAACGTATTTATGGTAACCGAGACGACCTCACCTTATGTGAACACCGCAATCAGACTGTCGAAGGCGCTGATGCTTTGGTAATTTGCACCGAATGGAAAGCTTTCCGCACGGTGGATTTTAACTGGCTCAAAAGTCAGCTTAATTTCAGCGTGATTGTGGATGGTCGAAACCTATACAGCCCTGATGACGCCAAAGCAGCAGGCTTCCTTTACTTTGCAGTCGGCAGAGGGGATTCGCTGGCCCCAACTCAGTGAGTGACACTCGCCCCCTAACCATTATCCAAGTTCTACCTGCCCTGAATTCAGGGGGGGTAGAACGAGGCACGGTCGAGTTTGCCCGCGAGATAACCAAGCGTGGCCATCACTCTATAGTGATCTCCAATGGTGGCTTAATGGTTGAGCAACTGCAAAAGGAAGGTACTAAGCACATTAAAATGCCTGTGCACAAAAAGTCCCTTAGCAGTCTGCTTCAAGTCCGCCCAATGCGAAAGCTTCTGACGCAACTTAAACCTGACATTGTTCATGTCCGCTCCCGCATTCCCGCCTGGATCACTTGGCTGGCGTGGCGCAAAATGCCCTCCGCCAAACGTCCTGGCCTAGTGAGCACTTTTCACGGCATGTATTCGGTGACCCCATACAGCGCGATCATGACCAAAGCGGAGAGACTGATTGCAATTTCCGACTGTGTTCATCAATATATTTTGAATAATTATCGGGTCAACCCCACTAAAATCACGAGGATCTACCGCGGCTTAGACCCCAAATCCTTTAATACCAACTCTTGTACAGATCAATGGAAGCATGAGCTCTATTGTCAATATCCCGAACTGAAAGATAAGCGCATTATTCTGATGCCCGGCCGATTATCTCGCTGGAAGGGTCAGGAAGCCTTTCTAGAAATGATGGCCAAACTAGTTGAGATGGAGCCAAAAGCACACGGGGTAATAGTCGGTGCTGCAGAAGCCAATAAAGAACACTACCTTGACGAGTTGCTACAACAGCAAACAGCTCTGGGGCTTAGAAACAAGGTAACCTTTGTGGGCCATCGTTCTGACATACAAGCCTTTTATGGCTTAGCCGACATCACCTGCCACATGTCGAATAAGGAAGAACCATTTGGCCGCACGGTACCGGAAGCCTTGGCCTGTGGCTGTGCGGTGGTAGCTTATGATCGCGGGGGTGCTAGCGAGTCGCTGAATGCAGGGTTTCCTCAGGGACTGGTAAAGCCAGATAACTCCTGTGAGTTTGCTAAAAAAATCAGCTTACTACTTCACAAGCCAGCCGATATCAGCTTACCCAAAGAGTTTTATCTGGAATATCAAACGAAATTAACAATAGATGTTTATCGACAACTACTGAGAGAAAAAGAAAAGCGAATTAGTGCTTGAGCTTATCCAGATAAAGTGTTTCCACTGCCGACATCATGGCCTCCATCGACAAGCTACTCTTTGCTTTGGCGATTGCCGGTTTACTGATAGCCTTAAAATGATCAGGATCGCTCAGTGCAGATGCTAGCAACGACCTCAATAGCTCAGCATCATCAGGGGGAACTAGGCTCTCTTTCGGCAGGAAGTCTGGCACCATACCCACCTCCGTACCGATCACTGCCAATTCATTAATAAGCGCCTCTGACAACACATAAGGGCCACCTTCATTGCGCGAACTGATTACCAATAAATCCGCAAGCGATATCCACTCTCTAACATGACTAGACTCCCCCAATAGAAAAGCATTCTCTAACTGGCGGTCAGCAATGATTTTTTCAAGGTCTGAACGGTTCTTACCGTCACCAAGAATGACTAGGGTACCCAACGTGTTTTTAGGCCACGCCTGCAACAAAAGATCAAAGCCTTTTGCCATCACCAACCGACCAATGGCCAATACAATAGGCGATGATTTATTCTTCAGCCATGACTTCAACTCTGCCCGAACCGAACAATCAACCTCAGATGTTACAACACCATTGTGAATAACCGTTACATCCTCGTGGTTCAATTGATTTGCAATCATTCCGCTAACAGCAATTAGAGCGTCTAACTTTGTATAGGCAGCATAACCTGACTTAATGTTATGGACAGTACCAACGGCCAAACTCTTCTGTGGCCAACTAATCCGACTCAATATGTATGCGGGCTTATCCGCCTGAGCATGTACCACATCTGGGGCTAACTCTTGAATTTTTCTCTTTAACCTTAGCCAAAGAAATGGATTTCGGCGCGACCCTTTCCAACTAAATGGACATATAGCTACTCCCTCGGGGCAATAGTTCTGATAAAAGTTACTACACAGCACTACCACGTCATGACCTTTAAAGGCCATTGCACCAGCAACATCAAAGGCATGCTTTTCAAGACCGCCCCACCCCTTCTCTGTTGCGAGTAAATATACTATTCTCATGACGAATTATCTTCCAAATCGGGCCGCAGGCCGTCATGCTTTTGTTTCCAAAATTTATTTTTAATATCACCGTTACGCTTAGTTTCCAGCAACTCATCAACTAAAGATAAGAATCTTCGCACCTTGCGTTGCCCCCGGCGAATTTTATAGATATCAGGCTGCAGACCATAGGGTATCATTCCTGAATAGCCCAACCCATCGATCACCACCAACCGTTTTATCGTGTCGTCACCATTAAACTGCGCAACCACATTGTGAAGCAGGATATCCCTTGCAGGCAGCATCAACGGCGGCCAATCTATCGAAAAACGCCCCACAGCCTCTAACAAAGTATCGGTTTTTCCATTTTCCCAAACATATTGCATCACCGATAGAGAAATTCTGCCGTCAGCATTACGAATGAGCTCTGAACACAAACCAGGCCCCATATCTGTTTCTACAAAGCCATAATTTTTTGGCAAAACCTTATAGATTTCAGCACCCAATCGCGCTTCATACTTTTCTAAAATTTGGTTTTCTTTACGACTCTCGTCCAACCAGGAAACTGGGAAAAAAACATGTGGAAATCCTTTTCGTTTCCGTAGATCTTCCAAAGTAAAATTTGGTCTCCTTACTTTGATGCAACGAGCAGCATCAGAAGGATCCACAAAACACAATCGATTACCACCTCGTGCAAAAGGCTGCTGATTCTTCAGGGAAATCATTTCTTTAAGGAACCATCAGGATTAGTGTCACTAGCCCATATGTAATCATGTGAAAACGACATACCGAAGGACGCCTCCACAATAAATTGAGCATACAATGTCGAGTTCATTTCTTTCATAAAGATGTCACGGGCTCGGGCCGCCCAATGCTGCCTACGTTGATCATCATGATGAAACTCTCTCACCTTATCTACCAAATCATCCTCATCTCGAAAATAGACAATGGATTCCTCTGGCATTAATTCATCAAAATGCTGTTGGTCACTTGTGAATTGCAAAATCCCATTCCCTGCTAGCTGGGCCATACGATCCGAAGCATACCAGTAATTACCTTCCTGGCGATTCAGGTTTAACCCCATTCGTGTTTGTTCCAGCACCCTATCATATTCTCGCCCCCAGACCGCAGGCATCCCAAAGCTTCCATAAGTATGAAAAGCCAACTCACTATCCAATGCATTTTTTACGTGTTCAACGATTTTTCCGCGACGGGTAAATTTGGTAGCATTACTACAAAAGAGGAGATCAATGGAAAGATCTGTTTTTCGGGAATTATCTAAAGTTTCGAAAGCTTCATCCACGGGATTAGGAATATGAAAGGTTCTAGCACGACTGCCTTCAAATTGAGCCAATTCATTTTTTCCTGTGGTCACAAAAACCGCATCGCAGACTTGGCTGCGCAACTTAATATTTTCTACGTTATACGGTACAAACAAAGGATCACAATTACAGTGAACAACTTGTGAACCTGGGCTGATTTTACGCATTTCAGACACGGTTTCATTAGTAATTTTATCGCAATGCCCCAGAACGATCAGATCAGGTGCCACAGCGTCAACCATCTCTATCGCCCTTTGATTCGCTCGCTTCCATCCTAGGTCACGGAGACCGAACGGAGCTTCAAATGCTGCTATATCACGATCACTGAAACTTTGTAAATTATGGCCGTTTTTAATCATCCCATAGGCCAGCTTCTCAACCCAATTGCCGTGATTTTTTCCATAGCGGCGTATTTGCTGATAATCAATATGAAGAATTCGCATATTTCAATCTCCAACCTTTGAGCATGCAAATTGTTCGCACAACCACTCTGCCGCGCGTTCTGCTTCCCATAATTTATTATCGGTAGCGGGTAACGCTTGGGTTACGTCGCAACGCTGGTAATCCTGCAACAAACCTTTCTGCAAAAGGTTATCCATATCTTTCACCACCCGCGATTGGCGTAACGGTTTTAAATCCAATAAGCCGGTGGGCGCGCCAGAAGTGATGCACTCATACACCATGGACACACTATCTCGGGTCACCCACAATTGTCCGGTGCGATCTAACTGATTTTTTACCCAACCTCTCTGGGTATCGCGATGGGAGATCAATTCCAGGTTTGGCAGTGCTTTTTTCTGCAAGGTTTCCAAAAAGGCATCCGGCGAACGACGGGAATCCGTAAGCACCCATTGCACATGGGGTTGGCCGCGACAAATTTTTTCCACCTGATCAATCACCACAGCATCATCCCATTGGTAATGATCGTTAATCCCACCAATTAAAAATGTGCCAGTATTGCTATCTCGGCCTTCATAGCGTGGCACCACAGGATTCATAACACCAATGGTAGGCAGAACGTTGTCACGCTTAGGCGGGTTATCGTGTACAGGGGCAATATTGGCATCGAAAAAAGCAGCAGGAAACGCCCCTTTCATCAACAGTATGGTTTTGGCTTTATACAGATGACCCAGTTTTAAAATCAAACTGTGAGTGCCGGCTCCGGCACCCAATATCCAATCCGGATTAGGCAACTGTGAGACCACGTTTCGATGCAGCAAAGCATCCAATATAGACACTTGCAAAGAATCGCAGTTTAGCCAATGCACATCCACTTCAATATGGGATTGCAAGCGCTCCACCAAACCTTCCTGTTGGCTACGATGGCCTGGCTTTTCGTCCGTTACCACCCATAAGACTTTTGATGGAGCTGCTTGCACATTCATGAACAAGCTATACGTAACTCAACCAACCCGCATGCTTCTCACTTCGACCAGTAACGCAGTCAAAGTACATTTTTTGCAGCTGTTCAGTGATAGGGCCACGCTTACCGGAACCGATCAAACGGCCGTCCAACTGCTGAATGGGTAATACTTCCGCAGCGGTACCGGTGAAGAAGGCTTCGTCCGCTACGTAAACCTCGTCACGGGTGATACGCTTTTCAATCACTTCGTAGCCCAGCTCGTTAGCCAAAGTGATAACCGTTTCACGGGTAATACCGTCCAAACAGGATGTCAGCTCAGGGGTGTAGAGCTTGCCCTTGTAGACGATGAAAATATTTTCACCACTGCCTTCTGCCACGTAACCTTCTGGATCGAGCAGCAACGCTTCTTCAGCGCCGCCAGATAAAGCTTCGCTCAATGCCAGCATCGAGTTAATGTAATGGCCATTGGCTTTCGCTTTGCACATGGAGATGTTCACATGATGGCGAGTGTAAGAAGAGGTTCTTACTTTAATACCGTTTTCCAACGCTTCCGGCGTCATATAGGAAGGCCACTCCCACGCAGCTACGATCATATGGACTTGCAAATTGGTGGCGCGCAAGCCCATGCCTTCTGATCCGTAAAACACCATGGGGCGCAGGTAGGCATGAGGGAGGTTGTTTTCCTTTACACAGGCAAGCTGCGCGGCGTTCACTTCGTCTTTTGTGAACGGCATTTTCATATTCATGATATGAGCGGACCGGAACAATCGGTCGGTATGTTCCTGCAATCGAAATATGCCGGGGCCATTGACGGTTTCATACGCACGGACGCCTTCAAACACACCCATGCCATAATGCAGTGTGTGGGTCAGTACGTGCACCTTAGCATCGCGCCAGGGTACCATTTCTCCGTCAAACCAAATAAGACCGTCACGGTCGGCCATGGACATGATCGATTACTCCTTAATAATGGATTATTTGTTCAATAGTCAGCCGAAAGGCTGGACGCGAAACTATATCATAATCA
The DNA here is from genome assembly GCA_041626995.1 of Ketobacter sp. Classification (GTDB taxonomy): domain Bacteria; phylum Pseudomonadota; class Gammaproteobacteria; order Pseudomonadales; family Ketobacteraceae; genus Ketobacter. Next base: position 7,915 of record JBFKSL010000010.1, read on the forward strand.
GCCCGCGCTTTTTAACAAAAGGTTTGCTGCCAAATCGCCCTAACCTGCTGCCGTTGCTGAGCATATTGATCACCCGCTACCTTGTTGGATTTGTTTTCCAAGGCCAGTACATGGGTTTGGCTGCGGTAACTAAGATAGGCACCCTGCAACACGCCTACCTGCTCGGCACTGAGCAAGCCCTCTGCTTGGGCGCTATCCAAAATACGCATGTTATCTGTCCATTGTGTCATGGCGGGCTTTTCCTTGCTCCAGCGCAACACCAGATATTGGGCGAGGAACTCAATATCCACCACACCACCAGGATCTTGTTTTAAATCAAATACTTGGCCTTCCATAAGGTGCTCTTCATGCAGCTCCATTACCTTGTGAGTGCTAAGATGACCCAGCATTTTCTCCCGCATTTCTACCACTTCTTTTTTCAAATCGGCTTCGTTGCGGGGCTGGCAAAGTATCTGCTGCCGAGCCTGATTAAAGCGTTCCGCTAACTCAGGGCTACCCGCTACCACCCGCGCCCGAACCAATGCTTGATGCTCCCAATTCCAGGCCTTTTCTTGTTGATATTCTTGAAAAGCTTTTAGGGTGCTTACCAATAGGCCAGAGTTGCCTGAGGGCCGCAGTCGCATATCGGTTTCGTACAAGTCGCCAGAAGCCATTTTGCTGGTGAGGATATGGATAATGCGCTGGCCAAGACGGGCAAAGAATACGCCGTTATCAATACTTTTATCGCCATCGGTGGAACGATTGGAAGGCAGGTCGTGGATGAACACCAAATCCAAATCGGAGCTGTAGCTCAGCTCAATACCACCCACCTTGCCGTAACCCACTATGATAAATTCACGCTCAGCTGGACTACCGTCATCCTTGGTGGGGTTGCCGTATTTTTCCACCATTTGACGCCAGGCTAAATCCAACACGGCATCCAACAAGGTTTCTGCCAACCAAGTTAAGTAATCGCTCACTTTCATCACAGGCAAGGTTTCAGCAAGTTCTGATGCCGCTACACGCAATACATGGCTGTGTTTGAATTGGCGCAAGGCATCCATTTGGCGCTCCAGATCATCCTCAGGAATGCGTAATAGCACTTGGCGCAGCTCGCTTTGCAAGGTGGTTTTGTCCGGTGGCGATAGCAACGTGGCTTCGTTGAGCAGCTCATCCAACAACATGGGGTAACGCGCGATGGTGTCCGCCACCCAGGGGCTTGAACCAAACAGCATGGCCAAGCGATCCAGACAATTGTGGTTTTCCACCAACAAAGCAATGTAGGCGGAGCGGCGCAGGATGGCCTCAACCAAACGCAATACGCGCGGAAAAACCACATCAGGCTGGGGTTGCTGGGCACAGGCATTTATCAACAAGGGCATTAGCTTATCCAAGCGCTCCAGGCCCACAGCGCTCATGGATTTCACCACACGGCCTTGTTTGAGTTCATGCAGCAAATGGCTGGCTTCTTCTGCTTGCTGGAAGCCTAATTCTGCCAAATCCTCTTGTGCAGCGGCTTGATTATCGATGTCGTTCCAAACTGTAACCGCCTGAGTTTGAACTTCCCCTTCAGCTTCCTCTTCTGGTGATGCGATCAATGCATCAAAATGGGTGCGTACACGCTGGCGAACTTCATTCAAATTTTGATAGAAGCTTGCCCAATCGGAAAAACCTAAGCCGTGAGCGATACGCAGACGTGGTTGCTCGTCCACGGGAAGTAACTGGGTTTGTCGATCTTGTAAGGCTTGAATGCGGTGCTCTACATTGCGCAGAAAAACGTAATCATCACACAGCGATTGCACCACTTCATGGGGCAGCAACTGCAAATCACGAATGATGCCCATGACTTGCAAAAGGTTACGCTGCTGTAGCTCCACATCCTGACCGCCACGAATCAGTTGAAACACCTGGGCAATAAATTCAATTTCACGAATGCCGCCAGCGCCGGTTTTTACATTATCTTCGTTGCCTCGGCGCAGCACTTCCTGGTTGATCAGCTTTTTTAACTCACGCAGGGACTCAATCACGCCAAAATCCACATAGCGACGATACACGAAGGGTTGCAGAATCTTAAGCAATCGTTCTCCATCGCCTTTGTCCTGGCCTATGGCGCGGGCTTTGATCATGGCATAGCGCTCCCACTCGCGCCCCTGCTCTTCGTAATAGGCTTCAAGCGCGCGAAAATTTAGCGCCAACGCGCCGCTGGCACCATAGGGCCGCAAGCGCATATCCACGCGAAACACGAAGCCCTCCACGGTGTTTTCATCCAGCAGTTTGATGAGCTTTTGCCCCACGCGAATGAAGTAATCACGATGATCCAATTCTTTGCGACCACCTCGAGTTTGGCCCCCTTCGGCATAGCCAAAAATAAGATCAATATCGGAGGAAAGATTGAGCTCATTGGCACCAAGCTTGCCCATTCCCAGCACCACCATGGGCATGGCGTCCTCTGTACCAGGGTAATAGGCTGTGCCCCACTGGGGTTTCACCCATTCATACAGCTTATCCAGGGTGAGATCGATGCAGGCATCCGCTAGGCGACTGAGGTCTTGGGCTGTTTCTTGGAACTGAGCCAATCCGTTCACATCTCGCCAGATGATGCGCACCATTTCCCGCTGACGGAAAAAACGCAGGGCGAGAGATAGATCGGCTTCGGTTTCGATGGATTCGATTTGAGCGGCCAGCTTCTCCGAGTAGGCGTTCTCCAGGTAGCTTTGCCACAGGTCTTTACTTTCTGCGAGCTCTAAAAGCAGTTGCGGTTTACGTTGCAACTGGTTGGCTACGTAGTCGCTGGCGCAGAAGGTTTTAGGAAGCTCGGTGGTTACACGCTGATCGAGTTTGGAGAACGCATCCTGAAGCTGAGCATTTTCCAGCGCTTCTTGTAAATGTCTGAACTGCTTTTGCAAATGCGGCTGAAGTGACGTTGGAAAAGCGTTTAGATCGAACATGGTACTCCCGCTATGAATGACTGAATCCTTAGTATTGATAGCAAAGCATAACGGCACCATGACAAGAAGCAAGGAAGGTGCAACAAATTGCCTTTATTTTTTCTCGCAGGTTTTACTGGTGAGCTTTAAGGTTAATCGGTGGCTTGTATCAGGCAATTGGCAACGAGCAACCTGCCCGCTGTTCCAATGGAAAAAATCATAGGCATCGCTGTTAATGGGCTGTTGGAATTGAAAATGAGCGCGAGTGGGCACACCCTCTTCCACGCTCATTATGTTAACCGTCATACCCGCCAGCTTGACCGCATCACCAACCTGAAAAGGTGCTTGAGGGCCGCGCAACATCCCTTCTTGCTTGGCATCATAAAGCCCTTGTTCGCTGGCGATTTCCAATGTGTGGTCATCGATAATCTGTATTGTTAATGCTCGCGTGCCAGATGCCAACAACCAGGTTTTATTGGTAACCGGCAACCCCTCATAATCACGCACACCATTAATATAGCCCCCTGCACTTGAGAGTGGCGGGTTGATCAGTATGGGCGCGGCGTGCGAAGGAATGTCTGCCAAGGCCCAGGATTTTGCACCTTGATTAATTAATGAATCTCCCGCCAAGCGCATGGACACCATTTCCAAGGGCAACAACAAAGCAGATAATCCTAACTGCAAAAACAGGAGTACACCTAACAGTACGGGCGTGATGACTTTCACTGGTCCAACATTGGCTAACTGTTGATTGCGCCACGCTGAAATCAATAACCCCAAGAATCCCGCTGCACCCAAACTTGCTGCGATCAGCAACCGACTGTGTGGAATCGTGCTGGCAACGGGAAGCAAACACAGCAAAGCTCCCAATAACCAAAAGCGGGCGCGACGATCTTGCTTTAACAAAGGCCAAGCAACAATCAACAGCAGCAACGTGAGCAGCAAATACAACCAACGCCGCCCTTCTGGTAAAGCAGAACCCAGCTCCGGGGGAATTACCCATAAGAGGCCACCGATCAAATCCAAACCTCTCGCTACCAAAGCCTGCAAAAATAGCCATGGCGTTTGCAATGGATCAAGGTAATGGCCAGAACCGCTGGCGCCATACCCCATGGCACCACGCAGGGCGAGCCAAATGATTCCAATGATGATGTAGGGCAGCAGCGATAATGCCCTGCCTTTTATTTGGCCTCGCTCATAACAAAGTGCATAAGCAAATAAATAAGTTCCTGTGCTCACTGCCACTTCACCACACAACAACCCCATCAGGAAAAACAAATTAGCAGACACACTGGTAAATTGGTTTTGACTGCGCGCTTGATGGTGGGCAAACAACGTTAGCCCCATAAACAAAACCGCTAATACAGAATTGCGATTAGCTAACCACCCCACGGGAACCCCATGGCTATAAGAAAGCGCAAACAAAAACACTGCCCAAAGCCATGCACTGCTTTCACCCTGCATGGCAGAAAACAGACGAAAGCCAAACCACAACATCAAAGCAAAATACAACAAGCTGTGAACATGCATCAGCGCTGGCGATTGTGGCCACAGACTGTAATCAATTACATGGGTAAGTTCGGTTAGTGGCCGCCAAAACGCGTATTCCACCTCTGGGTTGGTCCACCAGGGAATCAACCCCAGGTTCATTAAATCTGTTACCCGCTGTGGGTTGCCATCCAAAAAGCTGAACAAACCATAAAAGCTCAATGGGCTTTCGGTTAGCAACACCTCACTGCGCTGATTCACCAATCCCCAGTGAAAAAAGTCATCCAGCTGCAAGCCCACCCAAAGTGATGGCAAGCCAAGCAACAAAGCCAATAACAATGCCCACCAAGCTTGCTTGGGTAGCGCGGTTTTTTTTATGGAATGCATTTTATTTTCGCAAGTTCATTATGGGACGTTCGATGATTAAATAAATAATCACGGCGCCGAGTATGGTGAGCCCTGTACTGTATAGAGAAATAAGGGTCATCGCTTCCCAGTGGGTGTAATTATAACGCTCTGGGTATTTTTCCATGGCTGCGATGCCGTTTTGAACCAAAATCGCGATGGGAAACACATGAATCAAATACATGGAATAGGACAGCTGTGCCAAAGGATACCAAAAGCGATTGGAGAAAATTAAATTCAAGCCCCAGCTAAGATAACTTTTTTCTAAACATACCAGCGCCAAGTATGCGATAGACGCGCTGAAAATGTTACGGCTTACGGTTTGGTAGATCACAGCTAGCGAAGTGTAACCATCAAACTGTTGACTCAACACCGGCATACTCATCAGAAAAACGATGCAGAAGAAGCTAGCAAATTCCAGCGCCTTACCCCAAGTTGAATTTAGAAAATCACGTAACGCTTCTTCATGATGAAAATAGTAATAGGCAGCAATACAACCGCACAACAACGCACCATAGCGGGTGTATAAATTATCGTAGAGCACAGAAAAGTGGTAAGCGTGAAATTCGTGGTCGGTGGCAATCACACTTCCAGGTGTAGTACGAATGGCCTCATCCATCATGATCACCGCAAAGCGGATCACAAACGATAGGCCCAGCAATCCCCACATCCAACGTAGCGGATTTTTGGTATTGTTCACCAGTAACATCAATATCACCGGATAGACCAAATAAAATTGCTCTTCGATGGCTAATGTCCAGGTCCAGTTCATGGCCTGATCGTCGTAATGCAGAAAGTTATTTACATAGAGAATATTGGCCCAGGCATTTTCAACGTTTGGCAAGTTCAACATCACGTAAATGGCCAGCACAAACCAATAAGCGGGGCTTAATCGAAGAAAGCGCCGCAGATAGAAATTCCCAAAGCGGATTTTGCCTTCTTTATCGATTTGCCGTAGCAGAATGCCAGTGATCAAGAAGCCACTAATAACAAAAAAGATGTCGACACTTTTGTCGCTGTTCCATACCCAAGCCAGAGCCCAACCACTTTGGTCGATCATATCGATCAACTCCACTTGCGGTTGCATCGATGCATAGATGGTACACGCATGAAACACTATGATCATCAACATGGATAGGGCGCGAAAGCCATCCAACACAGGAAAGTTGGAGCTTGGTCGGATAAACAGATGCTTTAAGTTTTGTATCGGTGAAAATGCGGAAAGGAAGGCTTTCATCTTACCCACTACTAGTTATTGTTTTTATTTCAGCCATTCTATCAAGCGTTTGCCCAACAGGGGAATGGCAGTGGTCACAATATGTGTAAACAATAATTGGGGTTTTGTAACGAAAGCCGTTAGAGTGCTCAGCTCAGCCTAAGCATCATTGGAAACCGCAGGTGCCACACGCAGCACTTCTTCCGGGGTAGTCAGGCCCGCTGCCACCTTCTGCGCGCCACTCAAGCGCAATGTGCGCATGCCCTCTTTCATGGCCTGTTTTCGTATCTCCGCAAGCCCATCTGAATTGCTGATCATGTCCTTCAACTCTTGCGACAGCGGCATCACTTCATATATGCCAACCCGCCCCAAGTAACCGGTTTTACGGCATTCCAGACAGCCAACTGGGGTTTTGATTCGCTCTGGCTGCTTACCTTTCCAAGGCGTAATCAAAGACTCCCATACCTCCGGGTCCACATGGGTGTCGCGCTTACAGTGGGGGCACAGGGTTCGCACCAAACGCTGGGCCATGACGCCCAGCAAGGTGGCGGAGATCATATAAGGCGGCACCCCCAAATCCATCATCCGGATGACAGCAGAAGGCGCATCATTGGTGTGCAGCGTGGAAATCACCAAATGGCCTGTTAACGCCGCCTGGATGGCCATATTAGCGGTTTCCAGATCGCGAATTTCCCCCACCATAATGATGTCCGGGTCTTGTCGTAACAGGGCGCGCACGCCATCGGCAAAAGTGAGATCAATATTGTCCATCACCTGCATTTGGTTGAAAGCAGGCTCCACCATCTCAATAGGATCTTCGATGGTGCACACATTCACTTCGCGGGTGGCCAACTGTTTCAAGGAGGAATACAGGGTGGTGGTTTTACCAGAACCGGTGGGGCCGGTGACCAGTACAATACCATTGGGTTGGGAAATCATTTTGTGCCAACGGGCATAGTCGTCATCCGCCAGGCCCATTTGCTCGGCGGAACGCACCAGCACCTCGGGGTCGAATATCCGCATCACCATCTTCTCGCCAAAGGCGGTGGGCAAGGTGGATAAACGCAGCTCTACTTCGTCCCCATCGATGGTTTTTGTTTTCAAGCGGCCATCCTGGGGGCGGCGTTTTTCTGCTACATCCATGCGCCCTAAAATCTTAATTCGGCTGGTGACCGCGGCCAACACCACCGCAGGTAGCTCATATACATCATGCAGCACACCATCGATTCTGAAGCGGATATTGCCCGTGTCGCGGCGTGGCTCCAAATGGATATCACTGGCGCGTTGCTCGAAGGCATACTGCAGCAACCAGTCCACTATCTTGACTATGTGCTGGTCATTAGCATCCGGGGAAGTCAGCTCTCCCAGTTGCAGCAACTGCTCAAAATTGGTGACGTTGGAAAGCCCTTCGCCACCGCTGGCGCCCTTCACAGAGCGGGCCAGATTATAGAATTCCAGGGTATAACGCTTGATGTCGGCAGGGTTGGCAATCACCCGCTTGATTTGCTTGCCCTTTAGGGTTTGCTCCAGGCCGTTTTCCCACTCGCAACTATAGGGCTGAGCACTGGCAATGGTGACAAACTCGTCCTCCACCTTTAACGCCAAAATTTCATGACGTTCGGCGAAGTTAAACGACATTATGGAGGTAATTGCACCCACATCCACCTTCAAGGGGTCGATATGAAACACCGCCTGATTCACCCGTTTCGCCAGCCAATCCGTTAGCCTGTCCAAATGGAGTTTGTGGTGGTCGTCCTGCTGGTCGGTAAGGCTGTATTTAGCCACCACCTGCAGAGGGTTCCAGTTCAGCTCTTCCTTCTCGCGTCGCTGGCCGGAAACAAAATTGGCATCACGCTCACTGATGCGCCCATCTTCCAGCAATCCATCCAGCACCCAACGCACATCAATACGGATGCTGGGCTTAAAAACGGCGGATTTTCCTTTTGGTGTGCTGGTCACGGCTCTATCTCGTTCTGGGCAATAAAACAATTGTAGTCTCAAGCGCTTAGGGAAACCAATTCCCATTTAACAGACCGTGACCAAGGGCGAAAAATTCGGTATGGTTAGCGCAGTTTATTTTCCCAAATTTGAAGGAACCCTGATGGAATCCCTACTCGAAAAAGTGCTGTATTCCAGCCGCTGGCTGATGGCACCTATTTATCTTGGTTTGAGCTTGTTACTACTATTGGTAGCGGGCAAATTCTTTCAGGAGCTGATTTTCTTTATTCCCAAGCTGTTTGAGATGAATACTAACAGCCTGATTCTTAAGGTGCTGACCCTGGTGGATCTCACCCTGGTGGGCAGCCTGGTGGTAATGGTGATGTTCTCAGGTTATGAGAACTTTGTATCCAAGATCGATATTGACGAAGGCACAGAGAAGCTTGCCTGGCTGGGGAAAATGGACTCAGGCTCGTTAAAGCTAAAACTGTCCTCCTCCATCGTAGCCATATCCGCCGTTCACCTGTTGAAGGTCTATATGGAATTTACGCCCCTTGAAGGCGACACCACAGCAGAAACCAAACTAATGTGGCTGCTAATTGTGCATATGGGCTTTGTGCTTTCGGCATTTTGCATGAGTTATACGCAGAAAATTGAGAATGCAGGCAAAGCCCATTAGGGCACACATAGAAAGACGCTAAGACCATTGCTCTGAGTCAAATCGCCTATTTTGTCTGCATGGTAAACAGTAACCATGCAGAACCTCAGCCCAAACACAACAACAGAGCACGCTGAACCCATCCGATTTTCCACCGCTTATTCGCGTTTACTGGCCAATGAGCTGAACCTGGCGGAGGAAGACTGGCGCCTGCTGCTGGAAGGTACCTCGCAAACAGTTGAAAGCCTTAACTGCAATCACACCTTTATTTCCCACCAGGAACAAAAGGCCATTATTCGCAATGCGCTATCGTTAACGCAACAGCCTGGCTTGGGATTGCGGCTGGGCTCCAAACTGCACCTGATTGCCCACGGCCCAGTGGGTGTGGCCGCCTTTTCCGCCCCCAATGTGGCAGAAGGCTTCAACGTGATGCTGCGCTACCAATCCATACGCGCTCAGTTTGTCACCCTTGCCCTGTTTCATCACGATGAACATTTAGTGGTACGCCTTACTCCCAACGTAGAGCTGGATGCCGTGGGACAGTTTCTAATGGAAGCCATGGCCGCCTCTTTTCGCTGCTCCTTAGAATTTTTACTGGGTCAACCGGCCCCCATTGAACGCTTTAACTTTCAGTATACTGAACCTTCCCATGCTGAACTTTATCAACAACATCTTCAGAAAGAATGCCATTTCGACCAAGCCCAGTCCTATATCATTCTATCGAAAGAAATTTTGAAGCAACGCTCTTTGTATTCCGACCCGAACTTGTATGAACGTTCTTTGCAGCAATGCCAACAAATAGAACAACAGCTTAAAAGCCAACAAACCCTTGCGGAGCAAATCCGTCAGCATCTGCGCAAAGGGAACTATAATGACTCCCTAGAGATCATCGCCTCGCACTTTAACGCATGCCCGCGCACCTTAATTCGCAAACTGCAAACAGAAGACACCTGCTTTCGTGAAATAAAAGAACAGGAGCTGCAAAGCGCCGCATTGGAACGACTGGCCCAGCCCAGCCACACCATTGAATCCATCGCCAAAGAGCTGGGTTACCAAAACAGCTCCAGTTTTCGCCGCGCGTTTCAACGCTGGTTTAATCAAGCACCCAGCGAATATCGCACCCATTCTTTTGATCTGAATCATCGCTAACGGACGAATGTCACTTAATGTGCCCTGCTTGTCACTGACAGGTTTCGCTCTGCCACAAATACTGTGTAGTCAGAATAACAACAGACTATACAGACTACAGGGGAAACGCCATGAGACGTTGGGCAGGAAAACCCTTTGATCGACGAGCCTTCATCAAAGCCAGTGCTGGCGCTGCTGCTGCCACACAACTACCGGCTTTGCACTTCACCACCGCCTATGCACAAACCGATGCAGAAAAAACCAAGTTAGGCAGCTGGGATGAGCTGTATCGCCAACGCTGGACCTGGGATCACATTGCCAAAGGCAGCCACGGCTGGCTCAACTGCCGCAGCGCCTGTAACTGGGACCTATACGTAAAAAACGGCATTGTGGTGCGCGAGGAACAAACCGCTCAATACGAAGCATCCGAGCCAGGAGTACCCGACTTTAACCCCCGCGGCTGCCAAAAAGGCGCCTGCTACAGCGAAGTGATGTACGGCCCCAGCCGCATCATGAGCCCCATGAAACGGGTGGGAGAACGAGGCTTGGGCCAGTGGCAAAAAATCAGCTGGGATCAGGCCCTGGAAGAAATCGCCGACAAACTGGTGACTATCGCCAAAACCCACGGCAACGACTCTGTTGTGCAGGACATGGGCCCCCACTTTGATTTTGGGGCCACCACTGCTGGGCGTTGCCGTTTTTTTGCCTTGTTTGGTGCGTCACTGCCCGATGACTGGGCCGAAATTGGCGACCTGAACTTAGGTGCCACCTTAACCTTTGGCTTCCCTCATATTGGTGGCAGCAGCGACGAATGGTTCCTGTCGGACTTTTTGGTGGTGTGGATGATGAACCCCGCCGTCACCCAAATGCCCGATGCCCACTTTCTTTTTGAAGCCAAGTACAACGGCTCCACCCTAACGGTGATTGATCCTCAATATTCGGCTACAGCCGTTCATGCAGACCATTGGATTCCCATTGAAAGTGGTAGTGATGCTGCCCTGGCTCTCTACACCGCCCGCCACATATGGGAAAACGGGCACATGGATGAAGCTTACGTAAAAGAGCAAACGGATTTACCCATACTGGTGCGTTTAGACAATGGCCGCTTTCTCATGGAAAGCGACATAGAAGAAGACGGCCGCAGTAACGCTGTGTACTTCTGGGATAAAAACAGCAACACCCTTACCCTGGCCTTTGGCAGTGAAGGCGTTACCAACGACACTCGCTTAGAACTGGGCAAACACGATCCAGCCATTGAAGGCCAGTATGACATCACCCTGCACAGCGGCGAAAAGATAGCAGTCGCTACAGTGGGAAGCCTACTGAAAGAACAACTGGGACAATGGACACTGCAACACACTGCAGACGTCACCAAGCTGTCCCAACAACACATTCAACAATTTGCCAAAGGGTTTGCCAAGGCCAAGCGCCCCATGGTGCTCTCCAGCTGGGGCTCTAACCGCTTCTTCCATTCCGACCTAATGAACCGCGCCAAAATATTATGCTTGTCATTAAAAGGCGCCATTGGGAGAAAAGGATCGGGCTATCACTCCACCGGCTGGGTTGGCTTTGATGGTTTTGGTATGGCCGGTACTTTGGAGGACACCAGCGTTTCCTCCATTCTGCAACTACTGTATCGCTTACACGGTGCAGACGGTTTATTCGATATGACCGTAGACCTGATCACCAAACGTAAAACCATGCAGGAATTCCACCGCGACACGGCCAAAGCCGCTCTGACCGACCCAGAGTCATGCTCCACCAACAGCGCCAGCCTAAACTACAAATACCAAGGCATAAAAGAAGACCTTAACCGCGAACAGGAAAATTTAGGTTACGCCCGCTCGCTAGATGAATACATAGAAGAAGCCCAAGCGAAAAACTGGATGCCTGTACCAGAGCCCAAAAACATCAAAGCCTGGATCACTGGCGGTAACAACGTATTACGGCGCACAAACTTACCCCAACGCATGCTGGAAAATCTGTGGCCACAATTGGATTTGGTGGTGGATGTAAACCAAAAGCTCACTTTTACCGGCATGCATGCTGATTACCTTCTACCGGCAGCAGGTTATTACGAAAAACTAGGCTTTAAATACACAGTTGCCTACGTGCCTTACTTGCATTTTTGTGATGCTGCCGTGGCGCCTTTGGGTGAATCCAAAGACGAATGGGAAATCTATCATTTACTGGCAGATAAAATTCAAAAAATCGCTCGTGATAATAATATGGAGCCATTGGAAACCTGCGCAGGGCGCAAAGTCGATTTTCAAAATATTGCCGAAACCTATTCCTTTGATCGCGACTACGGCCCCAAAGATATAGAAAAAGTTACCCAACTCATATTAGAAAACAGCAGCGCGGCGGAAGGCGTAACTTTAGAGCAACTGCGCAAAGACGGCATCGCAAAATTCACCTCTCCAGGCCATACCGAAGCGCAAAGTCAGATTTACAATTCAGAATGGAAAGGGGAAGGCGTGCTCACCACCCTCACCCACTTTACCGAAAAGAAATACCGCTGGCCCACACTCACAGGTCGCCAACAATTTTATATTGATCACCCATGGTTTATCGAAGCGGGCGAATCACTGCCCACCCATAAGCCAAGCCCTAAAGCGGGAGGCGATTATCCATTGCAAATGGTATCGTGCCATTCGCGCTGGAGCGTTCACAGTGTTTGGCGCGACACACCTTTACTATTGCGATTACAACGGGGCGAACCTGCGCTTTACCTCAATCCCAAAGATGCCAAAAAACGCAACCTGGAAGATGGCGGCTGGGGCCAAGTGAAAAACGACTACGGTACTATTCGCATGCGCATCAAATATTCCAACATGGTGCGCCCTAGCGTGGCCTATTACTTCCACGCGTGGGAGCCGTTCCAATTTCCCGATCACAAAAGCTACAAGTGGATTACACCAGGCTTGATGAAACCACTGCACTTTGCCGGTGACCACGGTCAAATCAGTTGGCAGTTTGGCGTGTGGGAACCGGGCACCGCCGTGCAAGACACCCGCATTGACATCACCCCCTGGACAGAATCAGAGGAAAGCGCATGAATACAACAACACGACGCCAAGTGGCCATGGTGATGGACCTAAACAAATGCCTGGGTTGCCAAACCTGCACCGTTGCCTGTAAAAAAATGTGGAACACCGATAAAGGCACCGGCTACACCTATTGGAACAATGTAGAAACCATGCCAGGAAAAGGTTTTCCTGCCGATTGGAATAAGCTGGGGTCTCGCCAAGCCAACGGCGACATTAAAAAAGGCACCATTCCCAACCTGGAACAACACTACGGCAAAGCCTGGAACTTTAATCACGACAAAACATTTTTCCGCCAAGGTGGCGTGAAGCAATGGTTAAAACCCGAAGGCAATCCCAACTGGGGACCAAATTGGGATGAAGACCAGGGTGACGGTGAATACCCAAAGCAAAACCACCATTTTTATTTGCCGCGCATTTGCAATCACTGCACACACCCGGCCTGCCGCGATGCCTGCCCCCGTAGTGCCATTGAGAAAAGGGATCAAGATGGCATTGTGGTCGTCAATCAAGACAAATGTCACGGTTACCGTTTTTGCGTGGAAGCCTGCCCCTACAAAAAAGTATTTTTCGATACGGAAAACCAAGTGGCAGCAAAATGCATTTTTTGTTTTCCACGGGTAGAAGACGGTGTGGCACCCGCCTGTGCTCGACAATGTCCTGGCCGCTTACGCTTTGTGGGTTTTCTCGATGACGAAAACG
>JBFKSL010000011.1:0-20581 GCA_041626995.1 Ketobacter sp.
CTGCTGCTGTTTGGTCTAGGGTGATAACCTTTTGTCTTTTCTTTAAACTCAACATAGTAATCCCCTTCTCGCTAAAATCTATAGAGAATGAGAATTGATGATGAATTGGTAATTTTTTGTTTGTCTGTTTGGTGATGGCTATAGCAAAGTGAACAAATAAATACTTTGTGTAAGTTAATTTTCCAGCTCACCAGGCTTCAGATAGCGGAGTAGCTCTTGTTCATCAACGAAGCCAGTGATGGACTCTTTGTGAATTGCACCTGGCCTCCAAAAGCCGCGTAGAGTTCTGTAAATGTTATCTCCTTTTGTCTTTGCTTGACTTAGATTGAAAAAATATATTTCTTTAATTTTGGGGTCGATTACATCCATGAAACTTTCGCGAATGCCGTCCATTGACTTATTTAAGCCTCTTAGATCCGCTGCTGCTGATTCAACCCCTTCATAATTTCCTTTTTCGGCGTTCTCAATATCTGTAATTATGCTGTTGTACATGAAGCGGAAGTTAGGATGGACTTTCGATTCCCATAACCCTAAGTCTCCTTCGTAACGCTTTAGTTGGGTTTCGTCCAGTAAGTCAACATTAGGAGGATTACTTTTGTACGCATTCACAGACTCAAAACCTGCGTCTATAAAGTTGAAGTAGTGCTCGGAAAACTCTTTCATATATTCAATTGAAGAGAATTTTCTTAGCAACATCGTTTCTTTTAATTTGGGCGTCATTTTATTTGGTGATTTTAATTTATAATCATCTGTAGGTGAAAAGCCTATTGTTGATGGTGGGTATATAATGTTATTGAATGACCGGCTAAGCTGAGCTTAACTCACCGATTCACCATCCCTTAGATAATTGAGCAACTCTTGCTCTTCAATTGGTCCAGTAATTGATTCGTCATGAATTGCACCCGGTCTCCAGTAGCCGCTTAGAGTTCTGTAAATGTTGTCACCTTTCGTGTTAGCCTGATCTAAGTTATAAAAATATTTTTCTTTAATGCTTGGGTCAATGGCATCCATGAAGTTTTCTCGTATTCCGTCCATTGACTTTCCTAACCCTCTAAGATCCCCTGCGGCACTTCTAATGCCGATAGTGTTTCCTATTTTTGCGGACTCAATATCTGTGATCATTCCGTTGTACATTGAACGAAAATTAGGAATCACTTTTGATTCCCACAGTACGATTTCATTGTTATAAGAGTCAACTATTTTAGTGTCTGTCTCCTCAGGGTTTGGGGGGGACGCTTTGTATGTTTCAACTGCCTCAATTGCAGCATCAATGAAATTGAAATAGTGTTTCGAAAACTCTTCAAAATATTCAAATGAAGAGAATTTTCTGAGAAGAAGCTGTTCTTTTAGTTCGGGTGTCATTGTGAAACGTCACTCCAATTTGTCAATTTAGGCTCAAGTTTGCCAAGAGTTCCAAATTCAACGTATAGCTGTGTGTTGCCGCCTTCTAAATAAAATTCGGAATTATCAACAGATCTATATTCCTGTCCTGCGGTTTTACCTTCCCATACTTTCAACGTTTGGCCTTTAGGTACTTCGTATTCTACGTAATAGCCATTATCATTCCAGCTATCTTTCACAGCATATTGACTACGCCATTGGGATTTGCTTTCGGGAAGCGAGTAAGCCCAATATGTTCCAGATTTTCCTTGTGAAATTTCTGCACTACCTTCATCGACTACACGATAAATTTTTGTCCCTTCTGGGAGTTCAACCGGCTTAATGTCAGAAAAGTTTCTAAATTCTTTTCGAGCGACCAGTGAAGACGGATATCCTTCATCTGCTTTATTCAAAAGCTCTTTTGGCATTTTGTCTATGCCGTATGCTTCAGAAGGCATTTTCCCAACTTTCGCCCCCAATGGCTTACCATCGGGCTGTAGAGTATACGGGTCTTTTTCATAGCCATCTTTATGCTGCTTCTTATAAAGATGGCTACCTTCACGAGGTTTTACGCTAGGATCAGCCTCCTGCTTAACCATCAGCGTCGATTTACTACTTCCCTGCGCAGTATTATCCACATTCTGCTTCAATAGATCATCCAGCTTTTGCTCCAGCTCAGCCGTGATCTTACCCAGCATTTCGTCCACTTGGCTGCGGATGATTTTTAAGGTTTTGATCAGATCTGCAAAATTTTGGTGAAACTCGGTTAACCACATTGGGCAACTATCTTTAATTTTTGATAGCATATCCACGCAAACATCAATGACTTGTTTGGCGTTTGTGGCTGCGTCTTTTCCGTATTGCTTAAGCTTTCCAGCTTGAAGTTCCTTAAGCCATTTTACGGCGTTGCCTTTGCCCATTGCATTCATGTAGCGCAGTACTTCATCCATTTTTGCGCCTTTCCACAATAGTTTGAGTACGCCTTTTAGTAATGAGCCCAGGCTCGGAACCAAGCCAATCAGAGTAAAGAAAAAGGCCAGCCAAACCATATACTCGTTGTAGCGTTTATCCCACGCCAAGGCTTTTATATTTGCAGCCAGGTCGCGGGCATCACCCGCTTGATCTACTAACGGAATGCTGGTGAGTAGGGTGTTTGCGATGATTTGGCCTACCGTGGGGTTTTCATTAAAGTCGCCTTCTACAACGCCCCAAATCCATTCAAATATTGATTGTTCTTCTACTGCCTCAGTCATTCTCGGAGTTTCCTTGTGAAGGCCAATGAATGGCTTGATTCCAGTTGGGTTTGTCTAAGGTTTCTTGGTGAGGGTCTTCTGTGAATGGGGTGAAGTCCTGTGGATCAGTGGAGTATCTTACCTTTACATTCTTCTTATCCATCGGCAACTGAACCTTCGCTTGGCCAGTTTCATCCAGCGTGCCTTCCTGCAATACTTCACCAGTGTTCGCGTCATACAGTGTGTATTTTGCGCCAGCTACGCCATAGCCATCGGCATGTGCGTAATACAAATCCACCCAATTTTCTGCCTCTTCCTTCGTCGCTGCAGCCGCTTCTTTGGCGGCCTGTTGTGCGGCAAAAAGAGCGCATTCAGGGCATTCTTCTACAACGGGTGAGTTAAATGTTTTCGCTTCCTTCAGCAATGCCAGTTGAGCTGCCGCTCTATCAAAGTCCACTTTTTCTGGCAGAGGTGTTACGGAGCCACTGGCGGCCTGTAGCTTCGCTCCGGGAGCATCGTTATCTGCTTCGGCTGGTGTCCCTGGCTTGGTAGGGTTGGCTGCTTGGGCAGAACCACCGCCACCGCCTTCATTAATACGAACTATGGGCCCCATGATAGACACGCCGCTGGCATCCAGCGTCATGCTGCCTGCGCCGCCTTTTACTGAGAGGCTCATTCCGGCTTGAATCACCGCTTTGCTACCGGCCTTGATATGAATGGCATTACCGGCTTGCACCACATGGGCGCCACTTACTTTAAGTTGAACATCTTTAGCCACAGTGAGGGATAGGTTTTGGCCTGCTTCTTCGTTTAATGTTTTGCCGATGGTTTGGTGTAAGTCCTTTTTCAGTTCTTGCGAGGCCGTTCCTGTAACGGTTTCATGTTGGTTATTATCAATTTGTTGCTTGTGCATGTTCAGCACGCGCAGGTCAAAATCCTTTTCAGCCCGTATAAAGATTTGCTCGCTGCCTTTTTTGTCTTCAATGCGAAACTCGTTGTAGCCACCGCCTTTGGGTGTGGAAAGGCTCTTGAATGCCGAGCGTGTTTTGTTGGAGGGCAGGGCATAGGGTGGTTCGTTTTGATCGTTGTACACTCGGCCCACCATGATGGGGCGGTCTGGATCGCCATGTTCGAATTCAATGATCACTTCTTGCCCTATGCGGGGTAGGCTGATACCGCCCCACTGCAACCCGGCAATGGGCTGGTTCACTCGCAGCCAGCAGCTGGTGTCTTCGTTGGCTTTGCCTTCACGATCCCAAAAGAACTGTACTTTGATACGGCCATATTTATCGGTGTAGATTTCTTCCCCTGCAGGCCCGGTTACCACGGCATTATGAGGCCCTGATATGGTAGGCTTGGTAAATTCCCTAAACGGACGGAACGCAGTGCTCCACGGAATACAGTGTAATTCGGTGTTGCAGTTGGCTGCGCTTCCACTGGCACCCTCATCAAGTGACTGCGGTTGTTTTCCTTCCAAACGGCTTTCAACGATTAAGTATTTTCCATTTAGCTTACTGTTGGGGTGTTTTTCCACTTCCAGCCACTGGCCCGCATCGCAATGAATGGAGTGAGTTTTCATGGAAATCACTTGTTGGCGGTGTTGGCTTTGCTGTAAATGGATTTCGCTGAGGGATTTGCCTCGCCCAGGGTCGCTAAACAAGCCGGGGTGGTGGTAATGCTGAAGGCTGCTATTGTCGCCACTGTGTTGCTCATTCAGGGCCAGGCTGGGCTTCTCAAAATTAAAATCCGATATGCGAACGCTGTTTCCAGTAATCTGAAATTTAGCCGTCAGTTCATGAATGCATTCTTCATCCTGAGGACGGCTGGTTTCCTGCTCAAATCGAATGGTTTGGCTGCCGCTTTTTTGCTGAAAAGCGTTATTTTTGTCGGCCAATACCAAAATCTGTTTATCTGTGGTGCTTTGAAAATGGTAATGCCAGCCTTCTTCTTGCATGAGTCGGTTTATGAAGGCGAAATCGGTTTCCTGATACTGAACGCAGTATTCCCTTGAGGGGGCCGCTTTGGTTGCATCCTTGAATGTATCGCTTTGAATGCCGTGCTCTTTTAAAATTTCTGCAATGATTTGGTTAGGTGTTTGCTCCTGAAATATACGCTGGTTGCTGCGTTGGGTCAGCCACCAAAGCCGAGGCACAATTTGTATCTGATATTCGGTATACTCTCTGCCGTGAGAGAGATAACTGGCATGATGAATGTAGCCCCGAACAAAACGTTGTTCGTCATCGTGCAGAGTCACAAGCACGGGTTTGTCCAATAGGTCTTTCAAGTCTGAAATTGCGACTTTACTTGCGAAGCAAATGTCATATTGGAATATACCGGAGATTTGAGCCGCCCCTTGAATACGGGTGAGTCGCAGGGTTTCGTTAATGCCCTTGATGGCAATGCTGAATCGGCTGCTATTGGCCGCGATACTGGTCATAAGATGCCTTGCGCAGGTGGTTTCAGAGTTGTAATGCTTTGAATAAAGACGGTTTAGAGTTAAAGAAGTGGGCTATTCTCATAGGAAATGTTTGCTGGTGGAACTGAAGTAATGGAATTGGTGATTGAAGTCATAAGCTCGGAAAAGCACCTGATGGGGGGCAACGCCAAGTGCGTGTTTAAGCCCGCAGGTGGGGTGATTGGCCGTTCTTCCGAATGCGACTGGGTGATTCCTGATCAAACTCGTCATATTTCGGGGCGCCATGCCATTGTGTCCTATGAGGCTGGACAATTTTTCATCACCGATATTTCCACTAATGGAATTTATCTCAACGGGGTGGAAACGCTGCATAGAAATCAAGCAACTCCCCTGGCTGATGGCGATCGCCTTTTGATGGGGCAGATTCATTTCACTGTTCGTGTACAGGTAGAGGCCGAGCAGAATATTCCTGTGCAGGCTCCGAGGCCCACCGGTTTTAGTGCAAATCCACTGTCTGATGGTGCCAACCCCATGGATAAAGTGGACGAATGGGCCGCATCGCAGCAGGACGTTTCGGCATCACAACCAGAATGGCATCAGCAGTCCCAATCTATGCCTGATGATCTGGCGCCTCAGCATGAGCCTTTCGACCCACCTAAACTTCAACCCAAGGCGCCTCCAATACAGCCTAAGCCGCCTCAGGATGCTCATCAGTTGCCTGAAAACTGGTGGGAAGAATCTCATGAGGAGAAGCCAGGCGCCCAAATTCCAGAGGCGATACCAGAAGAGCTACCGGGTAAATCTTCCATTCCTCCGTTGCCTGAGTGGGATGAAAATCCAAACATGCAGACTGCTGTGGCGCCTGTACCAGAGTCTATTAAGCCTAAACCCGATAGCAAAGCAGCCTTAAAGGCCTTTGCTGATGGCTTAGGCGTAGATTGGAAAGAGATTGAAAAGGCCGGTGGAATCGAGTTTTTGCGACGTGCAGGCATGATGTTGCGAATCAGTATGCGCGGCATGGTGGCGGCATCTCAGGCGCGAGCGAGCTTGAAAAATGAATTCCGCCTGGATATGACTTTGGTTCAGAACAAGGATAATAACCCGATAAAATTCTCAGCCACTGGAGAGCAGGCGGTAAAGCATCTGCTTAACAACGACACGGGTTCGTTCCAGTCCATGGATTTGGCAATTCAGGAATGTTTTGAAGATATTCAGCATCATCAATTGGCCATGATGGCGGGTATGCAGGGAGCTTTTATGGATTTGATGCAAACCCTTTCGCCTCAGGCTCTGGAGAAGCGCTTCGACCGCAACAAATCTGGCAGCATTTCTTTGGGATCTAAGGCGGCGCGTTATTGGGAGTCCTATCGAGAATTACACCAAGACTTGTTGGCTGAAGATGATATATTTGCCAGCTTGTTTGCTGAGCCATTTGCCCAGGCCTATGATGATCAGGTGGCCAAGCTGAAGCGGACTAAGAAAAATAAGGAGTAAGATATGTTGGGGGTTGTTCGCGGGTTAGCCGCTTTATTGGTGCTGCTGTGCTTGAATGGTTGCGCATATTTTATGTCGGATCTCACCAAGGTGGATTTGCGTATTGTTGCCACTGGGGATGTCAATCCAGATGACAGTGGTCGGCCTTCACCCGTAGTGGTCCGAGTGGTGGAATTGTCATCACCGCAGGTATTTGAATCATCCGAGTTCTTTGCGCTCTATCAAAATGGCGATCAAACCCTGGGTAAGGATCTGGTGGGCAGTGAAGAGTTTGAGTTCAAGCCCGGTGACGTTCAGGATCTGAAGTTTGCTCTTAAACCCGATTCCAACTATGTTGGTATTTTTGCCGCCTACCGGCAGTTGGATCGCGTTAATTGGCGCATGGTGTTGCCATTGAATCTTAAGCAAAAAAACCAGCTAACCGTGCTGCTGAATAGCCGTGGCATTGAGCTGGCTACATCTCGTTAGAATTTTGACTTTTCAATAGTGTAGTTTTTTGCACAGTACGCCCCATTTTTTTGTGTGAGCCTTGTCTCTCTAAACATATAGTCATTGTTTAGGGAGAAGCCGCTCTATGCCAACTCAGAATAAGGTCGTGTGGAGCGAGGGTATGTTTTTGCGCCCTCAGCATATGCAGCAGCAAGACCGTTATCTGGACATGCAGTTTAATGACCGTGCACGCTGGCAGCAGCCCTACGGCTGGGGTATTCGGTGTCTGGAGTTGGATGAGCAGCTGCTACAACAGGGGGTGTTCGCCATTACTCTGTGTGAGGGCTTAATGCCCGATGGCAGCCTGATTCACTGTCATAGCAGCGAGCAGCGCTTATTGTTGGAGATACACCCCGGCCAGCAAGACAAGTTGATCTATCTAGCCCTGCCGTTACGGGTTGCGGGGGGAGACGATACAGCATTAGACGAAAACGAAACCGCGCTAACTCGCTGGCAGGGAACCGAAACCAGTGTCCAGGATAGCAACCTTGGCTCTTCCAAGACGGTATCTATTCAGGTAGCCACTCCCAGATATAAGCTTCTGTTAGAAGAAGATTTAACGGCAGATTACACCTGTATTCCTCTGGCTCGAGTAAAAGAAAGCTATGCTGATGGCCGAATTGAGCTGGACGAACATTATATTCCACCATGCATTTCTACCAAGGCATCTCAGCGCTTAACGTTTTTTGTTAAGGAAACGCAAAGCTTGCTAAATCACCGTGCCCAGGCCATTGCTTCACGCTTGAGTGGAAGCAGCGGTCAGCGTGGTTCAACCGAGCTGGTGGATTTTTTATTACTACAGGTAGTGAATCGATATGGTGCAGTATTTAAGCACCATTCTGATCATCTTGGTTTGCATCCGGAAGCATTATTTAAAACCTTGGTTGCTCTCAATGGCGAAGTGGCCACTTTTACGCAGGAATCGAAACTGCCTCAGTTGGATGCCAGTTACAATCATGGGCAGCTCAGCCAGTGTTTTAGCATGCTGATGGGCGAAATTCGTCAGTCTCTAAGTGCTGTGTTTGAGCAAACCGCACTGGCGTTACCACTACAGGAGCGTCGCTTTGGTGTTCGCGTGGCACCGATTCAAGACCGTAATCTTCTGGATCAAGCACAGTTTTATTTAGCGGTAAAATGCGCATGGCCAAAAGAGCAGGTGGTAGCGCGTATTCCCACTGCGGTTAAAGCCGGCGGAGTAGAGGAGTTACGCGAACTGGTGAACCTGCAACTTCCGGGCATTAAGCTGCTTCCTCTACCCGTTGCTCCAAGACAGGTTCCTTATAGTTCTGGTTACACCTATTTCCAAATGGAGAAAACACCAGAACGCTGGGCGCAGCTGAAAAAATCTGGTGGCTTTGCCTTCCACTTTTCTGGTGATGTACCTGGTCTGGAATTGGAGTTCTGGGCAGTAAAAGGGGGGCAATAAGCCATGAGTGCTGATGACAAAACCCAAGTGATGTTTCGCAATGCCGATGGTGTCACTCAAGTAACTAAGCCGGTGGCAGGTGGATTTGCTCGCCCCAATCCAGGTGGTAAACGCGTTTCTGAGGTTGCTTCCGTTCCGCAATCCCTGCAGATTCCAGTAACCCCTCAACGCCAATCTTCGGCACCGGTAGTGCAAAGCAATGGTTTTGATTTTGGTTTCAAAGCGCTGCCCCAATCCATGGAAAACCCACTGGTAGCCGGTGGCGCTGCCATGCTGGAAAAAATGGCCCAGCTCACTTTGCAGGCCGAAAACTATGAGCCCATGGCATTTCGAGATTGGTGCATACAGCAGTTAAACCTGTTTGATCGTGTGTGCTTGGATCATGGTATTAACGAGGAAACACGCCATTATTCACGCTATGTGCTGTGCACGGTGCTGGATGAATTGGTCAATAAAAGCATTTGGGGGGCAGGAGTTTGGAGCAAGCAGTCCTTGCTGAGCCAGTTCCATGGAGAAACTGGTGGAGGTGAGCGTTTCTTTCAATTATTGGAATACCTACAACAATATCCGGCTAAAAACATTCACTTGCTCGAATTAATGTACCTCTGTTTAGGTTTGGGTTTTGAGGGGAAGTTCAGCGTAGACAGTCGTGGCTATGCAGAGTTAGAGAGCCTTAAGGATAACCTATTTCATCTGATTCGCATGCAGAAAGGCGAACCCGAGCGAGACCTTTCTCCCCATTGGCAGCGGGTCACAAAGCGGCGAAACCCACTGGCTCGTTACCTTCCATTATGGGTGGTGGTGGCCGTAGTGGGTGTCATTATGCTGGCGACTTTTTCAGGTTTTTCTTATCTGCTAAATGAACGCAACAGCTCGATTCTGTCACAGCTTGAATCTCCCCAAGAGCGGGTGAATACAACTCTTCCACAGGGAATGAAACATCAGGGGTTGAACCAAAGATGAGACGTATACTTACGCAAAAGTGGCTCATTACACTCATTGGGTTGGTTGCTCTGTCCATTTTGATTTGGTTTGCCGGGCCTTATGTTGCTGTTGCCGATGTAAAAATTCTTGAAAGCCAAGTGGTGCGCTTGGTTATCATTATGGTGTTGCTGTTGGCGTGGGGGCTTAATAACCTGCGATTGTCCATGCAGGCAAAATCGGGTAATGAAAAGTTGGCGCAAGATCTTCAGGTTGGAGGCGAGGGTCAAGCCCAGTCTGGTGATAACGAAGTATCTCTGCTGAATTCCCGCTTTAAAGATGCCCTGGAAACGTTAAGGCGAAGCAGCAACAGTAATACTCGTTACAGTAAAAACTATCTTTATGAACTGCCTTGGTATTTGCTGATTGGTCCTCCTGGATCAGGTAAAACCACGGCTTTGGTGAATTCCGGATTAAACTTTCCACTTGAAGATAAGTTCGGTAAGGGTTCTATAAAGGGTGTGGCTGGAACCCGCCATTGTGATTGGTGGTTCACCGACCAGGCTGTGATTATTGATACCGCTGGTCGATACACCACCCAAGACAGCCATGCGGTGGCCGATTCAAAAGCCTGGAAAGGTTTTATCAATCTTCTCAAAAAATACCGAAAGCGGCGTCCAATTAATGGTGTACTGGTAACCATTGGATTAGATGAGCTGCAGCGTCAGAGTGAGGTGGAGCTTTCTGCCAATGTAAACGCAATACGCGCTCGTCTGCAGGAGTTGACTGAACAGCTCGGTGTTAATTTTCCTGTTTATTTGGTGTTAACCAAGTGCGATCTGATTAAAGGCTTCTCACAGTATTTCGATATGATGGGAAAAGAGGAGCGGGCTCAGGTATGGGGAATGACCTTTCCTGACCAATTGGATTCTGCGCAAACCTATCCGCAGTTATTTGATGCTGAATATGAGCTTTTGGCAAAACGCCTGGAAGACAACCTGCTATCTAAATTTCACTTCGAACGTGATGTGCGCAGGCGTGCAGACCTGCTCAGCTTTCCAGCCAATTTTCATAGTTTAAAGCCTACTTTTCTTGAGTTTTTACAACAAACATTTACTGAGTCTCGTTTTCATAATCAGTTCCAACTGCGTGGCGTTTACTTTGCTAGTGGTACGCAACAAGCTGCGGGTATGCAGCGGGTTATGCAATCCATGGCAGGGCAAATGGGGATTGGTGCAGAAGCACTGATTTCTAATGAAACTCAGGGCAAAAGCTATTTCCTGCGTAATTTGTTTCAACAAGTGATTTTCCCAGAGGCCGAGTCGGTGGGTGTAAATCGACGCTATGAAACACGTCTGCGGGTGGCGCGCAGTGTGGGGTATGTGGCCACCTGTGTGTCTGCGGTAGGTGCTGCTGTAATGTGGTCAACGAGTTATGGTTTGAATGAATCCCGTTTGAATACAGTGCAGGAAACACTTACCCAATATTTGGAACAGAACAATCAACTTACCGGAAAGGAACAGCCGGACAACATCATCGCCGAGCTGGATACACTGATTGCACTGCAAAACGTGTATCAACCGGAACAAGATGACTGGTCTATTGGGTTGGGTTTGTATCAGGGTAACCCCATTCATGAAAAAGCAGGCTTGAAGTATCAAGAAGCACTACAAATTGAGTTTCATCAAGCGTTGCAAAATCAATTGGCCCTGCAATTACAACAGAATAAAAATGAGCCTGAATATCTGCACCATGCACTCAAGGCCTATTTAATGCTGGCTTTACCAGAGCGGCTGGATAAGGAATACGTGAATGCATGGCTTCGAGCGGATTGGACTAACCGTTACGCGCAGCAACCAGAGAAACTGGATAAATTAAATTATCACATGGAGCGTTTAATGGAAGCGGAGTGGATGCCGCTTCAGCCGGATGAGAAACTGGTGGATAGCTCTCGCCGTATATTGCGTCAAATTCCATTGGCACGGCAAATCTATGCTTCTATCAAAGAAAAAGCCCATCAAAAAGTGCCATTGGATTACCGGTTTGACACAGAGATTGGCCACGACATTCATTATGTATTTAATGGCCAGTTCAAGCCTATTCCCTGGTTGTATACTGCCGAGGGTTACCACGATTTCTTCAAGCCACAACAAGCCAATATCATCGAAGAATTAGCAGATGATAGCTGGGTGGTGGGTAACCGCAGTGAGGATATGAGCGAGTTGGATTTAGCCAATATTCAAGCGGCTATAGAGAAAAGATACTTGGATGATTATATCGGCTATTGGCAGGATGCTATTCATCAGCTGCAATTGAAAAACACCAACACATTAGATGAGCACGTTCGTTTGTTGTCGGAAGTTTTGTCTGGTAGCTCACCAATGCAGCGAGTATTGCAAGAAACCGCAGTGCATACTCAATTATCACGGCCATTGATCGATCCCAGTGCTGTGGCCAGTCAAGTTAAAGAGTCTGGTCAGTTAGCGCGTGCCGTTAGCCCTAAGGTGGGTAGATTGAACCGTATTGCCAGTTTAGCAGGGCGTAATCGTTTGCTGAAACTGCCTGAGAATCCTGCAACGTTAGTGGATAAACGATTTGAAGACATTCACGACCTGATGGGGGGAAGCAATAAAGGGGCGGCGCCTTATGAGCGTATTCGTTCAGGCTTAATGGAATTGCAGTTTTATTTGGAAGGCATAACCAGCAGCGGCAACGCTAGCGAATCCGCCTATGAAGCGGCGATGGGGCGCATGGCCAATGGCCGATCGGATCCTATAGGAAAACTAAAAGTAGAAGCTCGTTATCTGCCTGAGCCTGTAAAAACCTGGGTAACCAAGTTGGTTGATCGAGCCTGGGCGCATACACTGGGTAATGCTCGTGCACACCTTACCTCTGAATACAATTTAATGGTTAGGCCTTTCTATGAACGCAGTATTGAAGGTCGCTACCCCATTAATAAGCAATCCAGAGTGGACGTTACGCTTAATGATTTCGCTGAGTTTTTTAAGCCAGGAGGTATAGAACAGCGTTTTTTCCAGGATTACTTGGCACCTTTTGTAAATACCCAGCGTTCACCCTGGAAACTTCAATCGGTAGACGGACAATCACTGGCATTGAGCAGGCGTAGCTTGGCGGCTTTTGAGCAGGCTGAAAACATTCGAAAAGTTTTGTTTGCAAATGGCGATGTACCCTCAGTGGCCTTTAAGTTAAGAGCCATCTATTTGGATGCCAATATCAATCGCTTTGAACTGAATATGTTGGGCGAGCGATTAGAGTATCGTCATGGTCCAGATCGAAAGAACGAAGTTAGTTGGCCTTCAGTGTCGGGTGTTGAAACGGTTAAATATACATTTGAAGATCATTATGGCGTTCAGTATAGCAATCAGGTTGATGGCGTATGGTCATTATTCCGCTTTTTGGATCGTTACCCGTTGTCGAAAACCGGCTACTCCGATCGCTATTCGTTAACGGTGAAAGATAAAGAGCGAAAAGCCACCTATGAAGTGCAGGCCAGTAGCGCTGTTAACCCGTTTGGCCGTGATTACTTGGGCCGTTACCGATTACCTAAGTCCTTGTAACTATGTCGTTGTTTATACAATCTTCCACCGTAAGTCATGTCGGCAATATTCGTGAACTTAATGAAGATGCCTACTATGTTTCCGAAGCCGAAGGCGTTTGGTGTTTGGCTGATGGAATGGGGGGGTATGAAGCCGGTGAAGTGGCATCTGCCATGGTAGTGGATGCTGTGGCCGCAGCCTGTGGAGCGCAATCTATTGAGGCGAATTTACAATCCATCGATTCCGCTATGCAACAGGTTAATCTGCATATGCAATGGAGTGATGGTTCCGAACCGAGTTCGATAATGGGTAGCACTGTCTTAGTAGTCTTGGCTATGGATAACCAATGTGCATGCTTATGGGCAGGGGATAGCCGTTTATATCTTTATCGTGATCATCTTTTATATCAAATGAGCAAGGATCACAGCCTGGTTCAAGAGCTGGCAGATCAAGGTATTATTAAAGAGGAAGAGATGCAGCATCACCCTAAGAGTCATGTGATTACACGTGCTGTGGGCGCGCATCCAGAGCTGGAGTTAGAACGTATTTATTTTGATCTTCTTCCTAGCGATCAATTGCTGATGTGCAGCGATGGGCTGTATAACGAGCTTTCTCTTGAGGACATCATTCAAGTTTTAGGTAGAGACCAAAGCGTTAATGAAAAAGCCCAATCGCTGTTAAATCAAGTATTAATTGGTCAAGCTAAAGACAACGTTACTGTCACTGTAATCGAAATAGCCGGTTAACGTCGCAATGGCTGATCATGATGATAAAACCCAGTTAGATAATAGTCAGGCTACCGTGGTACAAGCCCCAAGTGAAGCGCCTGTTCTAGAAACGCTTGTTTTATCCAAAGTTACAACAAAAAAAGAAGAGCCTAAGAAACGCCGGGTTGAAGCGGGGGATGTGCTGAATGAACGCTTTGAGCTGGTGGAGCTATTGGGCAGCGGCGGAATGGGCTCGGTATATCGGGCGAGAGATCTACGCCAAGTGGAAGCAGGCGATGAGCACCCCTGGCTTGCTGTAAAAGTTATTAATGACAATTTCGCCTCCCACGAAAAAGCGTTTACCGCATTACAGCAAGAAACCAAAAAAACCCAACGCCTGGCTCACCCTAATATCGTAAGCGTTTATGATTTTGACCGAGATGGCTCAGTGGCCTTTATGACCATGGAGCTGTTGCAGGGGCAGTCGCTGGATAAAGTCATTAAAGCCAATCCAGCAGGCTTGGAAAAAGAGAAGGCCCTGGAAATTATTCGGCAGATTGTACAAGCCATTAACTACGCCCACAAATTGGGCATGGTTCATGCTGATCTGAAACCGGCTAATATTTTTATGTGTGATGATGGCCGGGTAAAAGTACTGGATTTTGGTATTGCTCAAGCTATTCATGAAGAGAACAGGGCGTTTGATGCACACTCCCTACAAGCGTTAACGCCAGCGTATGCCAGTATCAATATGCTGGCAGGCCAACGCCCAGAAAAAAAGGACGACCTCTATGGCTTGGGCTGCATTTTTTATAGCATCCTCGCGGGTCAGCACCCCTATGGAAAGCGGAAAGCCACAGAAGCTGAGGCAGCAAAATTACTTCTTAAACCAATAAAGTCACTCACTTCCAGCGAGTGGAAATCTTTAAAGTCGCTGCTTGCTTTTCAAATTCCGGCCGGTTATTCCATTCAAACATTCGAATATGGGTTCTTTCGGAATAATACCGCTGGAAAAGGGCGTTATGGTGTTGCTGTTGCCGTGGTGTCACTGGTTTTGGTTGCTATAGTTTTTGGGTTGAATTGGGTATCTGGACAACGTATTGCAGAATTAGGAGATAAACTTACATCTCGTAATATTAACGACATCAAAGCTACCTTGGCTGAGTATTCAGGCTTAAATGAGAAAGACAAAGTATTGGTGCGCGATAGCGCTATGCCTGTCGTGATCGAACGATTGGAAACCGATAACCTCGCCGTTGAATCTGCCATGGGGTATAGCGAACTATCTCAACGCTATACAGCGTTAATAAGTATTTATCACGATTCTTCAAAAATCAAATCGTTGTATTCAGACTTTCTGCAAAACAAGACGCGGTATATTCAGCAGCACGAAAACATAGTCGAAGCACGTTTAGCTGAACATAATTTTCACGAAGGCGAGCCATCCTTCAGTGAGGTGATGAACAATCTAAAACAGGTTGACCCAACTAACGTTATTTTTGAAGAGTACGATTTTAAAAGTGTTTTAGCTAAGGAGATTGGCTTGTCCTTATATATGGGGGAAGAGCCGCGAGCCATGGGTATTGTTTTGCAAGCCGAGAAAATGTTTCCTGGTGAGAAACAACGCTTTGAGGAAATTGTGTTAAATTTTCAAAAAAAAGTGAAAAACTCTTCTGAAATAGCTGAAATTGTCACTGTGGAAGATAACCAATATAGTCAAAATATGCAGATGTTGGAAAATCTTTGGCAGAAAAGAGGGGGTGATGATAAACAGGCCTTTGCTGAGTTCGTCAATCAACTAAAGTCAGTGGACGAAAATATGTATTATGTTATTAAGTCCAGCATGACTGATTACGCTAGTTCCAATAAAACGAAAGCTTCGCAAGTCAAACAATATGCACGCGTGGCTTTTCCTCGAAAGAGTGTGGCTCAAGCGCGTTTAAAGGCGGATAACTGCAAATCCTATTTTGCCAATCGTGGACAAAGTAGCCAGTATCGTTGCCAGGATGGGTTAACCTCTAAAAATAACGGTCCGGCGCTGGTTTTGGTGAAGGGCAATCGTTACGTATCCAGCTTTGCCGTTACTCGGCATGAAATTTCTATTAATGATTTTAATCTCTATTGCCGTTTATATAAACGTTGCCAGTCTCGGCCTGACTCTTCGTTGCCCATCACAAATATTTCGTTACAGCAGGCACAAGGCTATGCACGTTGGCTTTCTAAGGTGTCGGGTAAAAAATACAGGCTTCCTAACTATCAAGAATGGCAATTGTATGCCAAGGACGATAGCGGAATTCAGGATCATAATTGCGTAGTAACAGCGTCTGGGCGATTGATTCGTGGTAATACTCTACGATCGGTGGATGAGGGTTATCAGAATAGCCTGGGTTTAGTGAATGTAGTGGGGAATGTGGAAGAGTGGGTGCAAGACGCGGGGCAGATGGTTGCTTTAGGCGGAAGCGCTCAGCATGGCTTAGCATCCTGCTTGCAGAAAAAAAATGCTGTTGATGTCGCCTCAGCGGCACCGTTTCGAGGTTTTCGTCTGGTTCGAGAGTTAAAGTAAAGCGCCAGTTAAACTGACGCTTTATTTCGAATCAAAACAGAAAATTCAGGGTCGACTTCAGCGGGGGCGGGAATCCAAACTTTCCAACCATCACCTTTAGCGGTTTCCAAGGCTTCGCCCTTTGTACTTTCCATGTGTTCTAAGCGAAATTCTTTATTACCCTTTGGGGTCATAAGCTCCAGGCTGTCACCCACTGAAAATTTATTTTTAACTTCAACAAACATTTGGCCTTTTTGAGGGTCGTATTCCAGAATTTCACCTACAAATTGTTGGGTGCCCGAGTTGGAGGTATTAGACTCGTAATTCTGATATTCCGCAGGCAAATGTCGACGATAAAAGCCTTCGGTGTAACCTCGATGGGCCAAACCTTCCAGTTGATCCATAAGCTGCCAATCAAATTCTTTTTTACCTGCTGCATCATCAATAGCTTGTCGGTAAATTTGTGCGGTGCGGGCTGCATAAAAGTGGGATTTTGTACGGCCTTCGATCTTTAAAGAATGAATGCCCATCTCTGTCAGTCGCTTTACGTGTTGTACGGCACGCAAATCTTTCGAGTTCATAATATATGTGCCGTGTTCATCCTCATAGGCAGGCATAAATTCACCAGGGCGACCTTCCTCCTGCAACAAATAAATTTTGTTTTGCCCTGGGGCTTGCTGAGCCGGATCAAATTTTTCTACCGCAACAATATCGCCTTCAGCGGTTTCTTTGGCTTCATGGGCGTCGTACTTCCAACGACAGGAGTTGGTGCAGGCGCCTTGATTGGAATCACGGTGCGTCATATAGCCGGATAACAAACAGCGTCCCGAGTAAGCAATGCATAGGGCGCCGTGAACGAACACTTCCAATTCCATTTCTGGCACTTTTTGGCGAATTTCCTCAATTTCATCCAGAGATAATTCCCTCGATAAAATTACGCGGCTAATGCCTTGTTGTTGCCAAAATTTTACCGTTGCCCAGTTAACTGCATTGGCTTGTACAGAAAGATGCACAACTTGATCCGGCCAGTTTTCCCGAATCAGCATAATTAAACCGGGATCAGACATAATTAGCGCATCGGGCTTCATGGCGATGATGGGTTCCATGTCGCGTACAAACGAACGAATCTTATCGTTGTGTGGCGCCAAGTTGGTTGCCAAATAAAACTGTTTTCCCATGCTATGGGCCATTTCAATGGCTTTTGCCAGGTTTTCTTCCTTATTAAATTCATTGTTACGCACTCGAAGGCTGTAGCGAGGCTGTCCTGCATAGACAGCGTCGGCACCATAGGCAAAGGCGTATTGCATGCTTTTAAGGGTTCCAGCGGGGGAAAGTAGTTCGGGTTTCATCATCACAAGTAGCAAATTAATTTGGTTAACAGGTTCGGTGGCGGTGCAATGTACATCTTTACAAAAATGTGAGCAATATTTTGCGCTAATTAGTAAGTGATTTCGATTGCAATTCGTAGTGTTTCTGTTGTTTGTTCGGATAAGGCCATATAAAACAATAAGATACGAAATGTGGCACGGTGCTTGATATATACCTCATGTCAGTAACAAGCTGGCAAGTTAAACCCGCTTTAAGACCAATATGGGTTAACAAGAGTTAAGTAAACGGATTTCAATTAATATTTTATAAGAGGTTTGGGCCATGCCAACTCCCGCGTATATGAGCATCGAAGGTGAACTTCAAGGTTTGATCACTGCAGGCAACTTCACTGAGCCTAGCGTTGGTAACATTTTCCAAGAAGGTCATGAAGATCAAATCCTGGTTGAAGCTTTCAACCACAACATCATTCTTCCTCGTGATCCTCAAAGTGGTCAACCCACTGGTCAACGTGTTCACCAACCCGTTAAGATTACCAAAGTTTTCGATAAGTGTTCCCCTTTGTTGTACTCTGCGTTGACTTCTGGTGAGCGTATGGCCAACTGTAAAATTGAATGGTGGAGAACTTCTGCAACTGGTACTCAAGAGCATTACTTCACTATCGAGCTGGAAGATGCAATCATCGTAGACATCAAGGCCTATATGCCTAACTGTCAAGATCCCGGTCAAGCTCACTTCACTCACTTGGAAGATGTGTCTCTGACTTATCGTAAAATTACTTGGACTCACGAGATTTCTGGCACTTCCGGTCACGACGACTGGCGTGTACTTAAAGTGTAGTTTTAGTAAGCCCCCAAAAAAGCCGAACTCAGTGATGGGTTCGGCTTTTTGGTGTTTATGGAAGCGGTTGAGGGTATTCAATTTGGGAGTCTGTGATGTCCTGCTGCGCAAAGAGAAACAAGAGCAGGCCAGACTTCAATATTACTCCCCGAGCTAAAAACAAGTCGTACTTTCTTGAACCGCCTGATGATAAAGTCTGCCAAAAATTTCTTCGTCTTTGTGAGAGGCTTTAATAATCCACCCTAGATTTGATGGATTAAACTGCTCCCGTCCATAATTTTGGTTGTAATCATTTTGGAAAAAATAGCCAGCGTTGGTATTGTTCGATCCCAAATGATCATCCTGATCCCACAATCCCAGCTTGGATTTTGGCGTACCTTTTAGAGTATCGATCACGTAATGGGTATTCTCAGGTGGCTGATAAATCAGAATGGACTTCTTTTCATATTCCAAAAGGGAAAAGATATGAGCGCCGCAATGTTTAGGGAAGCGGTAGGTGCATTGCGTTAGTAACCCTTTTCCTTTACCCCAGAAGCTGTTTTCCGACGTATTTACCCGGTAGGTGTGCGGCTGACAGTGAATTTTTGCCGTTTTTACGATTTTATCGATCACACTAGGATGACCAAAACGGGCGAGGTGAGCATTGTTTGGTTTTTTGCCGGTTTGCTGTGATTGGTTTTCAGCCATTTGACCGGGAAAATCGGGGAGGGGTACGTTGGTGGCCAAGGCCTCTGGTGCTTTTTCACCATAAGTGGATTGGGCTTGGCTGTTTGCCTCCGTAACCGCATAATTCTGAACTTGTTTAGGCACACCATTGCCAATGGAGCGATAAGAGCCATCATCTAGCTTTGTGTTGGATGAACAACCTGCAAGCAGCAGTACACCTGATATGCCTGCCACAATCGGGTTGAGTTTCTGTTGTGATAATGACTTCATGATCAACTCCCAAAGCTTTTTCATCTTTAGTGTGGATAATTCCTTTATATAGACATATGCCTCGCAAAACCGGGGCAGTTTTTGCGTATTGAGTGTCTTTGTTTAAACGCTACCCTCAACACCAGGCTAGGATTGCTGCTCCATGACTTTACCGGCAAATGTCACGCGATTTTTGTTTGAGATTCCCAGTATGCAAATGCCCGCTGGGCAGGAACTACGTGTAATTGGATTTCAATATCACGCGGAGGTGGCGTCCATATTTTCCTGTAGCGTGGAAATCGCCAGTGAAAACAATGCAATTGACTTGCAAGGGCTAATTGGAAAAAGTGCCCGTCTTACCCTATTTGATGAGCGTAATCCTCAATACATTCATGGTGAAGTTGTTCAAGCCCAACAAGGAGAGCAGGGTAATCGCTATACGCTCTACACGTTGCAATTAGCACCAAAATTGGCATTCTATCAATATCGAAAAGATCAACGCATCTTTCAGGATCAGTCTGCGCCAGACATCATTAAGAGGGTGTTGCAGCAGGGCGGTTTAGAAGATGATCAAGTTGAGTGGAATCTTACCGGAAGTTATTCCAACCGGGTGTATTGCACGCAATATGGTGAAACGGACCTAAATTTCATCAACCGCTTGATGGAAGAAGAGGGCATATATTACTTCTTTGAGCATCAGCATGATCGCCATTTGATGGTCATCAGTGATAGTAAGAACCGATTCCGAAATATCGATGGAGAATCCGTCGTGCGGTACAAAGAACGCACTGGAATGGTTTCCTCTGAAGAATCCATATACGAGTTCGGCGCCAGTGTATCCGTTCACTCAGGTAAAGTGACTCTTCGTGATTATTCTTTCGAAAAATCCAATTTGCGCCTGGAGCACTCAGATCAACAGGCTGAGCACACCGATCTTGAACAATATCACTACCAAAACAACTACACAGAGCCCAGCCAGGGTAAGCATCTGGCAAAAGTGCGACTGCAGGCCCTTTCGGCTTTAGCTGAGTGTGCGAAGGGGAAATCTGACAGCCTGCGCTTAGATGTTGGCAAACGCTTCACCATTAAAGACCACCCCAACCGAGGTTTTAATAGTGAATATACGTTGTTGTCTGTGGCGGTAGAAGGTAAGCAACCTCAATCTCTTGGAGAGGGTGCCAGCACAGAAGGTTCACAGTTTAGCGTTGCCTTTCGTGCAATACCGTCTTCGGTGGAATACAAAACCGCCTTGGAAACTCACCAACCAAAAATTGAAGGTACGCAAACAGCTATTGTAACTGGCCCATCGGGAGAGGAGATCTATACCGATCAACAC
>JBFKSL010000012.1:0-20551 GCA_041626995.1 Ketobacter sp.
ACCAAAGCCAACGGCCCATGTTTCAATTCACCAGCTGGGTACGCTTCTGCGTGTATGTATGATATTTCTTTCAGTTTAAGCGCACCTTCCAATGCGATAGGGAACTGAACGCCACGACCAAGAAATAATGAGTGGTGTTTATCAGCAAACAATTCTGCCATGTCTTCGATGGGCTTGTTCAGCCGCAACGCCGATTGCACTACGTCAGGTAACTGTTGCAAGCCTTGCAACAGCCTCTTCTCTTCTGCTTCATCGATATCGTGGTATTTTCCAATCGCCACCATCATCAAGTACAAGGCGACTAATTGCGTAGTAAATGCTTTAGTGGACGCAACACCGATTTCTGGGCCAGCTTTGGTCATAAACGACATGGCTGATTCCCGCACCAAAGAACTGGTTGGCACGTTACAGATGGTTAATGTGGATAAGTAACCTTTCGCATCGCGCAATGCTGCTAGCGTATCCGCAGTTTCTCCAGACTGAGAAATGGTTACGAACAGCGTGTTAGGTCGAACAATGGTTTTTCGATATCGAAACTCACTGGCAACTTCTACATTACATTGCACACCGGCAATGCCTTCCAGCCAATACTTAGCCACCAGACCCGCGTGATAAGAAGTACCACAGGCAATGATTTGAACCGTTTCCACTTTAGGAAACACATCTGCCGCATCTGCTCCAAAAATGGAAACATCAATCCCTTGTTGCGAACTTCTACCCTCCAAAGTGGATCTAATGGCCGTGGGCTGTTCGAAAATTTCTTTCAACATATAATGGCGATATTCGCCTTTATCTGCCGTGGAATCGCCACCGGTAAATTGTTTTATGGGCCTTTCTACCGTAACCCCTTCACGATTCTCGATTTTAATTTCTTTCTTTGAAATTTCAGCAATATCGCCTTCTTCCAAGAAGATAAAACGAGTGGTAACGGGTAACAGTGCTAGTTGATCTGATGCAATAAAGTTCTCACCCAAACCGACTCCAAGCACAAGTGGGCTACCTTCCCTTGCCGCAATAACTAAATCAGGATTTTCTTTACTGATAACACCTAGTGCATAAGCTCCGCGAAGCTCGTTGGTGGTGGCCTTTACTGCTTGTTTTAATGAAACACCTGCTTGCAAGTGTTTGTGAATTAAGTGTGCAACGACTTCAGTATCGGTTTCCGATTCAAAAACGTAACCAGCCTGTTCTAATTGGTTGCGCAGCTCTTCATGGTTTTCAATTATCCCATTGTGAACAATGGCTATTGATTCAGATGACATGTGCGGGTGAGCATTGAGTTCAGATGGAACACCATGGGTGGCCCAACGCGTATGAGCAATTCCAATGGTGCCAATACCATCACTTTCTTCAATGGCCAATTCCAGCTCTTTTACTTTACCCAAGCGTCGAATCCGCTCGATATCACACCCTTCATTGAACCTGGCCACGCCGGCAGAATCATAGCCGCGATACTCTAATCGTTTCAAACCTTCCAACAGGATTGGGGTGACATCACGAGTGGATACTGCACCGACTATGCCGCACATAATATTTATTCCTTATTAACGTTTTCGCTCAGTATTCTGCTTACTACTTCTTGGGCTTTTTAACAGGCCGTTTCCAAGATTCGATGGTAATTTGTTTAGCCCTGGTTACCGTTAATGCATTTTCTTTTGCTTGTTTGCACACTGTGGATCCGGCACCAATTGTAGCTTGTTCACCAATGTTCACTGGGGCAACTAACGCACTATTTGAACCAATAAATGCACCATCTCCGATAGTGGTCTTATGTTTATTCGCACCATCGTAGTTACAAATAATAGTTCCAGCACCAATATTTACTTTAGTGCCTATCTCAGCATCGCCCAAGTAAGTGAGATGCTTGGCTTTTGAACCCGGCCCAAGATTGATGTTTTTGGTTTCGACAAAATTTCCAAGTGCCGACCCCGATTGCATTTTCGTTCCTGGACGAAGTCGAGCAAAGGGGCCGATTTCACAATTATCTTCTGTATTAACGTCTTCAAGTACGCAATTGGATCGTATGACTGTGTTATCTCCAATCACAGAATTCACGATCACACAGTTGGCTTCTATGTGAACGTTGTTACCTAATACAACATCCCCTTCAAACACTGCATTAATATCAATAAAACAATCTTTGCCAACGTTCACCTTACCGCGGATATCAACTCTTTCCGGATCAACCAACGTAGCGCCATCATCCAACAATTTATTCGCTAGCAGACTTTGAAATTTTCTCTCAAGTTTGGCCAACTGACGTTTATCGTTAACGCCTTCAATTTCTACCGGGTTTTTCACACGACATCCTACCACTGGCACGTCATGTTGGTTGGCAATTTTCACCAGATCCGTTAGGTAGTATTCACCTTGTGAATTTTGATTTTCAATGGTGGGCAACCACTGTTGCAGGTCAATGGAATCTGCCAACATGATGCCGGTGTTTACTTCTTGGATCTTTCGAATCTCTTTACCCGCTTCTTTCTCTTCCACGATTTCCCGAACCACACCGGAATGATCGCGCACAATTCTTCCATATCCGGTAGGATCATCGAATTTCACGGTAAGTACACCACATTCTCCTGGCTGCACTTCGTTTAGAAAGCGTGACAACGTATCTTCGCTTATCAGGGGAACGTCACCGTATAAAACCAATGTTCTAGTATTGGTTTCCAATAGGTGCATGGCCTGTTTAACTGCGTGACCTGTACCCAACTGTTCGCTCTGCTCGACCCACTCAATTGGGCTATCAGGAAATTGCTCTGAAATGGTTTGTTTAACCTTATCGCCACCGTGCCCATAAATCACAATTACTTTATGAGCGTCCAGTTTAAATGTGGTTTCTAATACATGAGCCAGCAGCGGTTTCTTGGCCAAAGGTTGTAACACCTTTGGAAGGTTTGATTTCATGCGTGTGCCCTTGCCTGCTGCAAGGATAACAACGTTCAGATCCATGGAGGGTGTTTCCGTGTTTTACTGTTTGGGTTTGCCTAAACCGTTGATACTATAAAGTGATCAAACAAAAAAGGGCAGCTAGTCGCTACCCTTTTTATCATGCTTTAGTGATCGTTTCACGACAAGCGGTGGTTATTTACCCATTTTCTTACGCAAAGCCTCAATAGCACGAAGCTGTGCGGCTGCTTCTGCCAGCATGGCGGCTGCAGCTGAGTAATTAATGTCGGAAGACTGATTGGCCAGAGCACGACGGGCTTCTTCCATTGCCTGTTTGGCAGCGGCTTCATCCACATCATCGGCTCGTTGTGCCGTATCCGCCAACACTGTTACCAGCTGTGGCTGAACTTCCAGCATGCCACCGGATACGTAATAGACTTCTTCTTCACCGTTTTGCTTGATAACACGAATTGGACCAGGGTTCAGTTGTGTTAACAAGGGGGCGTGACCAGGGGCTATACCCAGGTCACCCAGTGTGCCGTGAGCAACAACCATTTCGACCAAGCCTGAGAAAATGGATTTCTCGGCACTTACGATGTCACAATGCACGGTTATCGCCATGGTTATTCACTCCCCTGCGCAAATTACGCTTTTTCGCCTTTTTCAATGGCTTCTTCAATGGAACCAACCATGTAGAACGCCTGCTCAGGCAGGTGATCCAGTTCACCTTCAAGAATCATCTTGAAGCCACGGATGGTATCTTTCAGAGATACGTATTTACCTGGAGAACCGGTGAATACTTCCGCAACGTGGAAAGGTTGAGACAAGAAACGCTCAATCTTACGTGCACGGGATACAACCAGCTTATCTTCTTCAGACAGTTCATCCATGCCCAGAATGGCGATGATGTCTTTCAGCTCTTTGTAGCGTTGCAGATTGGTTTGAACGCCACGGGCAACTTCGTAGTGCTCGGTACCAATTACCAATGGGTCCAACTGACGAGAAGTAGAATCCAGAGGATCAACCGCAGGGTAAATACCTTTAGCCGCGATATCACGACTCAGTACAACAGTAGAGTCCAAGTGAGAGAACGTGGTTGCTGGAGAGGGGTCAGTCAAGTCATCCGCAGGTACGTATACCGCTTGGATAGAAGTGATAGAGCCAGTCTTAGTGGAGGTAATACGTTCTTGCAGTACACCCATCTCTTCTGCCAGTGTAGGTTGATAACCTACCGCAGAAGGCATACGACCCAACAGTGCAGATACTTCGGTTCCCGCCAAGGTGTAACGATAGATGTTATCCACGAACAACAGTACGTCACGGCCATCATCACGGAATTTTTCCGCCATGGTCAAACCGGTCAGTGCAACACGCAGACGGTTACCAGGAGGCTCATTCATCTGACCATAAACCATGGCCACTTTTGATTTGTCGAATTGCTCAACGTTTACAACACCCGCTTCCTGCATTTCGTGGTAGAAGTCGTTACCCTCACGAGTACGCTCACCCACACCAGCAAATACGGACAGACCGCTGTGCTCGGTAGCGATGTTGTTGATCAATTCCATCATGTTTACGGTTTTACCAACACCCGCACCACCGAACAGACCCACTTTACCACCCTTAGCGAATGGGCAGATCAGGTCGATTACTTTGATACCGGTTTCCAGCAAATCCGTTGAGGAAGATTGCTCTGCATAAGTAGGAGGCTTACGGTGAATAGAGGCACGCTCTTTCTCACCAATGTCACCACACTCATCAATGGGGTTACCCAGTACGTCCATGATACGGCCCAGAGTTTCTGTGCCCACTGGTACGCTGATGGGAGCGCCTGTGCTGCTTACACCCAGGCCACGCTTCAAACCTTCGGTACTACCCATGGCGATGGTACGAACGATACCGTCACCCAACTGTTGCTGAACTTCAAGAACGGTTGGTGCGTTCTCCACGTTCAGTGCGTCGTACACGTTTGGTACAGAATCGCGCGGGAACTCTACATCGATAACCGCGCCAATGATTTGTACGATACGTCCGCTACTCATGTTTGTATCCTCTTAAATCGTAAAAAGTTTATAACCTGAATTCTTTAAACCGCTGCCGCGCCACTACAGATCTCGGAGATCTCTTGGGTAATCGCTGCCTGACGTGCTTTGTTGTAAACCAATTGCAAGTCATTGATCAGGTTGCCCGCGTTGTCGGTAGCAGACTTCATCGCAACCA
The DNA here is from genome assembly GCA_041626995.1 of Ketobacter sp. Classification (GTDB taxonomy): domain Bacteria; phylum Pseudomonadota; class Gammaproteobacteria; order Pseudomonadales; family Ketobacteraceae; genus Ketobacter. The sequence goes on from JBFKSL010000012.1 coordinate 5,113, forward strand.
TTCGCGCTGCTTGTTCACAGGCGTTATTTTCCACAACGCCCTGATATACCTGAGATTCCACAAAGCGCACCAGCAAGTAATCTAGGATGCTCTTGGCTTCTGGCTCATAGATGTAGTCCCAGTGATGCTGGTACTGCTCTTCGCCGGTGGATTCCAATGGCAGCAATTGAATGGATGAAGGATCCTGTGTCATGGTGTTAACGAACTGGTTATACATCACGTACAGTCGATCAATCTTGCCTTCTTCAAAGGCATTCAACATAACTTTCACGGAGCCGATCAAATCTTCTACTGCTGCTTCGTCACCCAAACCTGTTTTGGTGGCAACCACGTTACCGCCCACCGAGCGAAAGAAGCTGACGGCTTTGGTGCCAATAAGGGCCAAATCCACTTCGCAGCCTTTTTCTGTCCACTCTTTACTGAGCGCAATGGTTCTCTTAAACAGGTTAATGTTCAAGCCGCCGCACAAGCCACGGTCTGAAGACACCACTATAATGCCAACGCGTTTTACTTCGCGGTCGGTCATATAGGTGTGCTTATACTCTGGGTTAGAATCGGCTAAGTGACGCACGACCTGACGAATTTTTTCCGCGTAGGGTTTTGAAGCCGCCATACGGTCCTGCGCTTTACGCATTTTACTTGCCGCAACGAGCTCCATTGCAGAGGTAATCTTCTGCGTATTTTTAACACTGGCTATTTTGCCACGTATCTCTTTTGCGCCTGACATAGGTCTACCGTATTCAGGTTACGGAGCAAGTCACCTTGCTCCGGTGAATGATTACCAAGTCTGAGTGGACTTGAACTTCTCAACGAGTGCTTTGTACTCGCTTTCGATGTCGCTGTTCCAGTCGCCTTTCTCGTTGACTTTCGCCATCAAGTCAGCGGCTTCAGAGTTAGCGTAAGACAATAGCGCAGCTTCGAAATCCAGAATCTTCGCTACTTCGATGTCTTCCAGATAGCCTTCGTTCGCCACGTACAGAACCAAGCCCATCTCAGCAACAGATTGCGGAGAGTATTGCTTCTGTTTCATCAGTTCGGTTACACGAGTTCCGTGTTCCAACTGCTTACGAGTCGCTTCGTCCAGGTCAGAAGCGAATTGGGCGAATGCTGCCAATTCACGATACTGAGCCAGAGCAAGACGAATACCGCCACCCAGCTTTTTAATGATTTTGGTTTGTGCCGCACCACCTACACGAGAAACCGAAATACCGGCGTTCATCGCAGGACGGATGCCTGAGTTAAACAGGTTAGTTTCTACGAAGATCTGACCATCAGTAATGGAGATTACGTTGGTGGGTACGAACGCTGATACGTCACCGGCTTGGGTTTCAATGATTGGCAACGCAGTCAATGAACCGGTTTTGCCTTTCACTTTTCCGTCGGTGAATTTTTCTACGTAATCTGCACTTACGCGAGCAGAACGCTCCAACAAACGGGAGTGAAGATAGAAAACGTCACCAGGATAGGCTTCACGACCAGGAGGACGACGCAGCAGCAAGGAAATTTGACGATAAGCCCAAGCTTGCTTGGTCAAATCATCATATACAATCAGCGCATCTTCACCGCGGTCACGGAAGTATTCACCCATGGTACAACCAGAGAAGGCTGCCAAGAACAACATGGCCGCAGGATCTGCCGCAGCAGCTGCAACCACGATGGTGTTTTCCATTGCACCGTGCTCTTCCAGTTTTCGCACAACGTTGGCGATGGAAGATTGCTTCTGACCAATTGCTACATACACACACTTAATACCAGAATCTTTCTGGTTGATGATGGTGTCGATAGCGATTGCGGTTTTACCGATCTGACGGTCACCGATGATCAGCTCACGCTGGCCTCGACCTACAGGCGTCATAGAGTCGATGGACTTCAAACCCGTTTGAACCGGTTGATCTACCGATTTACGTGCGATTACACCCGGTGCAACCTTTTCCACGATATCGGTTTCGGTGGTGCCCAATGGGCCTTTACCATCAATTGGGTTACCCAGAGCGTCTACTACACGGCCCAGCAATTCGTTACCAACCGGTACTTCTAATACCTTGCCGGTACACTTTGCTTTTTGGCCTTCTGCCAAGCCCAGGTAATCACCCAGTACAACCGCACCAACGGAATCTTGCTCTAAGTTTAGAGCCATGCCGTATGTGCCATTGTCGAATTCGATCATCTCACCGTACATTACGTCGGCCAGACCGTGAATGCGCACGATACCGTCGGATACACTTACGATGGTACCTTCGGTGCGCGCTTCGGATGTTGTATCCAGATTCGCGATGCGCTGTTTAATCAGCTCGCTTATTTCTGAAGGGTTGAGTTGCTGCATTGCTTATGTCCTCAAACTCAAGAATTCAATTTGTCGGCTAGTTTAGCGAGCTTGCCGCGTACGGAACCATCAATCACCAAATCGCCAGCGTGTATGAGCACGCCACCCAGAAGGCTTTTATCTTCTGTTACGGTGACATTCACATCGCGCCCTAATTTTTGCTTCAATGAAGCAGCAATTTTGGCGGTTTGCTCATCACTTAGAGGAAACGCTGATGCGATGGTTGCATCAACACTTTGCTCTTTCTGCGACTTCAATGCTTCAAACAGTATGGAGATTTCGGGCAGCAACGACAGGCGTTTGTTTTGCGCAAGCAATACGATGAAATTCTTGCCTTGCTCGTTCAGCTTATCGCTACACAACTGAGTGAATGCATCTGCTTTCTGGGCAGTAGTGATTTTTGGGTTCTGCAAATAGCCCTGAACGGCTTCATCCAAGGAAACCGCTGAGGCAAAGGCAAGCATATCGGACCATTGATCCAGGCTGCCGCTTTCATCAGCAAACTGGAAGGCCGCTTTCGCGTAAGGCCGGGCAACTGTTGTTAGTTCTGCCATATCCGATACCGTTACAGTTCTGAAGCAAGTTGCTCAAGCATTGCGTTATGAGCCCCTTGATCAACTGCCGTGCCAAGAATTTTTTCTGCGCCAGCAATAGAAAGAGTGGCAACCTGACCGCGCAAACCTTCTTTCGCACGATTCAGTTCTTGCTCGATTTCCGCTTGAGCTGCAGCCTTCAAACGCTCGCCTTCGGCACGCGCTTGATCTTTTGCTTCTTCCACCATTTGATTGGCGCGCTTGTTCGCTTGCTCAATCAAAGCGGCGGCTTGTTGCTTGGCTTCACGCAACGTTTCGGCGGCTTTTTCTTTTGCCAGATCCAGATCTTTTTCAGCCTGATCGGCTGCCTGGAGACCATTTGCGATCTTTTCTGAGCGCTCTCGCATGGCGTTAATCAACGGAGGCCATACAAATTTCAAACAGAAAAATACGAAGACGGCAAATGCTATCGATTGTCCCAGGATGGTGGCGTTAATATCCATACCAAACCTCGCTCGTTAAAGTAAATGTGTGTCTGTACTTTCTACGATGCGATGGGCTTAAGCCAATACGAAGATCATGTACATGCCGATACCAACGCCGATCATTGGAACCGCGTCCAACAGACCTGCCATAAGGAACATTTTACCTTGCAGCATAGGCGCCATTTCTGGTTGACGAGCAGTACCTTCTAGCAGACGGCCACCTAGCAGACCGAAGCCAATTGCAGTACCTAATGCGCCCAGACCGATTACCAGACCAGCGGCGATCAATACAAGTGCAGATGCAGTTTCCATGTTATCTCCTGGATATATGTGGTTTACGTTTAAAGTTAAAGTTGAACTTAGTTAAAACTCGTTTAGTGATCTTCGTGCGCCGTGCTTAAGTACACGATGGTCAACACCATGAACAAGAAGGCTTGCAGTGTAATAACCAGGATGTGGAAGATTGCCCAACCCAGTTGTAACACGCCACCGAACAACGCCATGACGATACCCGCGTTAAACATCAACGCGATCAAGATAAAGATCATTTCACCGGCATACATGTTTCCGAACAAACGTAAACCAAGTGAGATGGGCTTGGCCAATAGGTTTACGGTTTCTAAAAACAGGTTTACGGGGATTAAAATAATTTTTACAGCGATATTGTTACTGCTGAATGGATGCAACGTAAGTTCACCGGCAAAGCCGCCAATGCCTTTCACTTTGATACTGTAGAAGATAATCAAGAAGAATACGGTGAACGACATGCCCAGGGTGATATTAGGATCGGTAGAAGGCACGATCTTCATGTAGTGAACACCAAATAGGCTGAACAGGGCGGGAATCCAATCAACCGGAACCAAATCCATCAGGTTCATCAGGAATACCCAGCAAAATATGGTTAAGCCCATGGGGGCAATCATGGCGTTGCGGCCATGGAAGTTTTCTTTTACCTGGGTATCAACAAAATCCACCAGGATTTCAACGAAGTTTTGGAAGCCAGTAGGTACACCGGTAGTGGCACGCTTGGCGGCCATGCCGAACAGGATCAGGAATAATGCACCTAAACCCACGGACCAGCCCAGAGTATCGATGTGGAATTTCCAGAAGCCCATTTCAGCCGCTTCTGCAGCAGTATGAGCAATACCCCAGGTGCCATCAGGATGTTGGCCAAAAACCAGATTGGTCAAATGGTGCTTGATGTATTCTGAAGAATCGGCAGCCATAGTATTCCGATACCCTAATTCGAAGTTGAATTTTAATCCCATTCTATTGCGTAGGATGGTCGTTAGCGGTTGGCTCGCAAAAACAGTGGGGCGAACCAGGCTATTCCATACGCAATAAAAAAGGCTGAAAAAATATACGCAGCGTTATCACTGACACCAGGGAGCATTTTGAACGCTGCAATAAACAGCAACATCACTATGACAAATTTACCCGCTTCGCCTCGATAGATCGCCCGTACCATTTCACGGGATGATCTTGCTCCTGAAAACCGAAATGCCTGCACTGCGAAGTACAGGTTAGCCAGTGTAGCGATCCAGCCGCCAGCCAGCGCTGCCAGTGCAGCACGCTCACCCGCAGTTAACAACACGATTACAGGAATAATTGTTGAGACGAGGGCCTGTGCACCAACCACATAAACTGCAAGGTAGCGTTTGTTTAGGGGTGATGGTCTTGTCACGGTGTTGCGAATGCCCTCAATCAGCGGATCATTACCTTTTGGGCCAGCTCAACGCTGATTGTGGTGCCTGCGTAAGGCGGTGCCGATTATAGAGACTTTCCTAAGAACAGGCAATACGATGCTTTAACCCTAGAAAAGGATTTTGTAGGATTTTTGGTCAAGCTACTTAATATGATCCAGAATACCGTCCAGCTCATCCAGGCTGCTGTAGCGAATCACCAACTTGCCTTTGCCTTTGGCGCTATGCTGGATCATGACGGGCGCACCCAATTTGTCTGAAAGATTATCTTGTAACAGTTTTACATCGGGATCGAGCTTGGTATCAGCAGTGGCAATTTTTTCCTGCTGTAAGCGACGCACTAAGGCTTCTGTTTGGCGCACCGACAAGCCTTTGGAGGCGATGGTACGAGCTGCTTCTGTCTGTTTTGCCTGATCCAGGGTGAGAATGGCGCGAGCGTGGCCCATTTCCAAGTCACCGTGTTCCACCATTTTGCGAGCTTCGGCACTCAGACTCATTAAACGCAGCAAGTTGGTAACGGTAGTGCGTGATTTACCCACCGCTTCCGCTACTTGCTGATGGGTGAGTTCAAATTCATCTTGGAAACGTTGCAGTGCAGAGGCTTCTTCAATGGGGTTAAGGTCTTCCCGCTGGATGTTCTCGATCAGTGCCATGGCAATGGCGGCTTCATCGGCAACGGCGCGAATCACACAGGGTACGCTGTCTAAACCGGCCAATTGGCTGGCGCGCCAACGTCGTTCACCGGCAATGATTTCGTACTGATTCTTGGCAATAGGGCGAACCACGATGGGTTGCATAATGCCTTGGGCTTTAATGGAACTGGCCAGGTCTTCAAGGGCTTGGGGATCCATATCCCGACGTGGCTGGTAGCGACCGCGCTGCATAAATTCGATGGGCAGGTATTTCAACTCACCGTCGATTTCTTCTTTTTCCACAGCCAAAGGCTTGCTGGTATCGGTAGACACTTCTTTTTGTGGAATGCTGGCGCTGGACAACAATGCGTCGAGTCCGCGACCTAGTCCTTTCTTTTTGGCAGCCATGAATCGCCTTATTTTAATAATGGGTAAGGGAAGGAATGTTCCACATTATAAGGGGCTTTGTTGCCGACGCAATCACGCCGGGACAGTTTCCGCGGTTTGTCCGCTGGTCATTTGCTCGGCGCGACGTATTAATTCACCGGCCAGGGCCAAATATGACACAGCGCCACGGGATCGACGGTCGTATTCCAATACCGGAAGACCGTGGCTAGGAGCTTCCGCCAAACGTACGTTGCGGGGAATGATGGTGCGGTAAACTTTATCGCCAAAGTGATCTGTTAATTGGCTGGACACTTGATTGGCCAATGCAATGCGAGGATCGTACATCGTGCGCAGTAGGCCATCAATTTCCAAACCAGGGTTAAGCACGCTTTTGATTTTTTCGATGGTATTAAGCAGCGCGGTTAATCCTTCCAATGCATAGTATTCACATTGCATGGGGATGATCACGGAATCCGATGCGACCAATGCATTCACCGTGAGCATGTTGAGTGAAGGTGGGCAATCGATAAGGATGTAATCATACTGTTCCTTTACCGGTTCCAAAGCGCGTTTCATGCGTTGCTCACGGTCGTCTTCATCAAGCAGCTCAACTTCAGCGGCTGTAAGATCAGCATTAGAACCAATCAAGTCATAGCCGGGTTCAGCACTGATAGCCACTTCTTCGATGGGCGTTTGTTCCACAAGCAAATCATAAACTGAGCTTTGCAGTTCGTGCTTATTGATGCCGCTGCCCATGGTGGCATTGCCCTGTGGATCGAGATCAATCAGCAATACTTTTCGCTTGGTGGCCACCAGTGACGCGGCTAAATTTACCGAAGTGGTGGTTTTGCCCACTCCGCCTTTTTGGTTTGTCACTGAGATTACTTTGCCCACTCTTGATCTCCTCAGCCGTTTGGCTTGCGCTTGACCACAATTAAATGACGTTCTTCCTGTAAAAACGGCACGTCTAATTTTTTGATCTGGATGTCTAACTGCGAGTGATCCAATTGTTCTAGTTCTTGTGTTGGTTCGACTCCTTTCATGGCCAACAATTCTCCACCGGGTTTAAGCAGTGGTAAGCACACACCAACAAAATCCTGTAAGGCAGAAAAGGCTCTGCTGGTAATGGTGTCGAATTGCTTTGTGGAGGGCAGGCTTTCAATACGGCCTTTCACCACATCCAGGTTGGCTAACGTCAGCTCGGCTTTCATTTGTACCAGAAATCGGGTCTTCTTGCCGTTGCTGTCGATCAACGTCCAGTGTTTGTTTGTATCACAAATTGATACAGGAATCCCAGGTAATCCTGGGCCGGTTCCCACATCCAGAATATTTTCCCCTTGGATGTGTGGAAATATAGACAGACTGTCTAACAGGTGTTTAATAACCATATCACGGGGATCACGGATCGCCGTGAGGTTATAAGCTTTATTCCACTTGAGTAAATTTTCAAGGTAACTGTGAATTTTTTTTAATTGTTCCGACGAGAGGTGTAAACCCAGAATTTGGCACCCGTGTTCGAGCAATTGCGTTTCCTGTTCACTGACTATTGCGTTCACGCGGATTTTTTATCCTGCATAGAACGTTTTTTTAATTGAATGAGCAGTAAAGAAATGGCTGCTGGTGTTACACCAGGAATACGCGAGGCTTGACCAAGGGTTTGTGGTCGAGCCTGATTTAACTTAGCTTTCACTTCGTTGGATAAACCGGAAATCACATCGTAATCAAAATCGTCGGGCAGTTTTGTATTTTCGCTACGACGCAGTTTTTCCACTTCGTCTTGTTGACGTGCAATATAGCCTTCGTATTTCGCGACAATTTCAATTTGCTCTGCAACAGCATCGGCAATTTCATGTTCGGGCGATAATGCGGCAATGTCTTTGTAATTCAACTCTGGGCGACGCAGCAATTCTTTCAAATTGTATTCGCGAGAAATCGGATTAGTGAGTTTCGGTTGCAGTTGTTTTGCCATGTCCGTATTGGGCAATACCCAAGTGGAACGTAAGCGTTGTTCTTCCCGCTCGATGGCTTCTTTTTTCGCACAGAATAATTGCCAACGATGATCATTGACCACACCTAACTCACGCCCTTTTTCCGTTAAGCGAATATCCGCGTTGTCTTCACGAAGTAATAATCGATGTTCAGCACGGCTAGTAAACATACGATAAGGTTCACTGGTACCCAGGCTAATTAAATCGTCGATTAACACTCCAATGTAAGCTTCGTCACGGCGCGGATACCAAGCTTCTTTTTCTTGCACGCGCAGCGCGGCATTAATGCCAGCTAACAAACCTTGTGCTCCGGCTTCTTCATAACCAGTGGTGCCGTTAATTTGGCCGGCGAAAAATAACCCGTTAATGAATTTGGTTTCCAGAGAATGTTTTAAATCCCTGGGATCGAAGAAATCGTATTCAATGGCGTAACCGGGGCGCAGGATGTGTGCGTTTTCCATACCGCGAATGGAATGCACCAAATCCAACTGTACATCAAACGGCAAGCTGGTGGAAATACCATTAGGATACAGTTCGTGGGTGGTTAGGCCTTCCGGTTCAATAAAGATTTGATGAGAATCTTTATCAGCGAAGCGATGAATTTTGTCTTCAATAGACGGACAGTAACGGGGGCCAATGCCTTCGATCACACCCGTGTACATGGGAGAACGATCCAACCCGCCCCGAATGATATCGTGGGTTTTTTGGTTGGTGTGGGTAATGTAGCAACTGATCTGCCTTGGGTGTTCTGCCACCGAACCAATGTAGGACATGGCAGGCAGCGGGGTATCACCCGGTTGTTCCTGCATCAATGAAAAATCCACACTTTTTGCATCGATACGTGGTGGCGTTCCGGTTTTTAGACGATCCACATTGAAGGGCAGTTCCCGAAGACGATCCGCCAGGGCAATGGAAGGCGGATCACCGGCGCGGCCACCGGAATGATTTTCCAAACCAATGTGGATTTTACCACCGAGGAAGGTACCGGCGGTGAGTACCACCGATTGGGCAAAAAAGCGCACGCCCATATTGGTCACTACGCCTTTTACGCTTTCACCTTCGATGATCAGGTCATCGGCGGCCTGCTGGAAAATATCCAGGTGAGTTTGGTTTTCCAAAATTTCCCGCACCGCCGCTTTATACAGCACACGATCGGCCTGGGCGCGGGTAGCGCGCACGGCAGGCCCCTTACGGGAATTGAGTATTCGAAACTGGATGCCACCACGATCAGTGGCCCGGGCCATGGCACCATCCAAGGCATCAATTTCTTTCACCAAATGGCTTTTGCCGATACCACCGATGGCTGGGTTACAGGACATTTGGCCCAGGGTTTCGATATTGTGGGTGAGCAGCAAGGTATCCACACCCATGCGGGCACTGGCCAGCGCCGCTTCGGTGCCAGCGTGCCCCCCACCAATGATGATGACGCCGTATTGCTTTGGATAATCCACAGTCTGCTCGATCCACGAATGAAAAAGGGCGGACATTATATGTCAGCCCGCGGGAAAAGAAAAAAGCTTTACTGTTTGATTTTTATCCTATTTATATTAGGATCACCATTGCCATAGAGAAAGTTGGTTCCTGCGAGTAGACCATCCCAATCCCTCACAATAATCCGCTAATGCCAAAACCCTATTTTCAGGCAGAAAATAGGTTTGTGGGACACTACAACTCCCTGGTTTAACGTTATCTTCTGAGACGACTGGATGTGCAAACAAGGAAGGCAATTGCCATGTTCCTGTATGGCTGTATTGATCACGTATTTCAACCAACTTTTCTCCCTGTGGATTGAATACATAGTGCTTGATAATGCGCTTTTCTTCCCCCGTTAATTCAACTCCACCTTGAATTGCTTCAGCAATTGCATCGAGACTTAGTTCAATACCGGATACCCGATCTGTTTTCTCAAAGGTCGAGAAACCAATATTCCCATCTTCCAAAACTTCAACCGATGAATGAGTAAAGATTTCTCGCTTCTCAGTAAAACGTTTACACCATTGTTCTGTATAATTATCCGTGTAAAAACATACCTCTCTTGCTTGATCATAAATACGTACTAAATTCGACTCCGCGGGAATATCCACTCTTTTTACCGTATAAAAACCAGAATCGTTTGGATAAAAACTTTGATCCGCGTCTTGAAATGGAAATTGATCCAGTAACTGTCCGGTGAGTGAAATTCTAAGTAGTTCAGTTCCAGTTGTATAATGCAGATAGCCAAGCAATTCTCCTTGGTGCAAATTTTTGGCATTCAATTCAAATTCGAGATCATAATGCCCCAATGAATTAAGCTGTTCATCCATATGCACAATACTGGACATCATTGCTGTTTCCTGCCGTAGCTCTTCTCTATAGTCTGCTGCAATGATCAGGTTATTTTGGTATTGGAAAAGGTCTAATTTTTGGAATTGCGAAAATTCTTGAAATTGTTCCACTTCTCCTGCTTGGTTAATTATCAAAAGTATTGGCACTCGGTTTTCAATTGCCACATTTCCATCCTCGATGGAAACAGAATAAAGCGTTGCCGACACAACCAATTTTTCATCTGAATTAATTAACGAATCTTCGATTAGAAGCGTTTGGTTGGTTTCTAGAAACGATGTATCTGCTCCTATCCAATAGCTACCATCATTCGGATCAAAATACATTATTTGGCCAGTTGCAACAGAAACCAAAAAGACTTTATTGTGACTAAGCTTATGCAGCTTTCTAATAGGAAACAATATTGGAACACTATCGATTAACCAGCTTTGAATTTGCTCACCTGAAATCGATACTTGTTCAACATCGGCCAAATGCGATCCATTGCTATATTTAATGATAAAAATTGATTCATCGTCATCACTTAAATAACTGTAAGCTAACGATTGGTATTGATTCGACTGCCATGTCCATATAGGTGCCAAGGCTGTTCCACAAGCAATTAAAAGTGCTGTTAATGAAACCCCGAAAAAACGATAGGATCGTTTCATGATTCAACTCCATTTGATTTTATATTTAGAAAAAGAAAAGACTGTTCGACTAGGTTCGCTCGAACAGGTTCAAGCAATTTAATAATTAAGAGAGATGAAAATCAAGCGATGTTAGGTTAGTGGCCTAATCTAAATACATTTAATAATTAAATCAGCTGCTATTTCCCAATGCAAAAACTGGAAAATATTTTCCCTAATAATTCATCCGGTGTAATTCGCCCGGTAATTTCCCCAAGATGATCCTGAGCCAAGCGCAAATCTTCCGCTAATAATTCTCCGGCACCGGATTCAGTTAATTGTAACTTGCCTTGTTGCAAAGCCAGTTGTGCTTTTTTTAATGCATCGATATGACGTTGCCGTGCGGTAAAACTGCCATCTGCTTCACCGCCATAACCCATCGCATTTTTTAAGTGTTCGCGCAATAATTCCAAACCATCTCCGTGTTTGGCCGATAACCAAATAACTGGAATCTCTCCATCATCCATTTCCGGCAAATGCAAAACCAGATCGATTTTATTGATTACCACGGTTAATGGCGTGCCCTGTGGAAGCTGTTGAAAAAATTCAGGCCAGAGAGTTTCCGGTTGAATGTTTTTTTCTTTTACTTCAGCACCATCGATTAACATAATCACGCGATCGGCTTTTTCAATTTCCAACCAGGCACGGCGAATGCCTTCTTGCTCTACCGCATCAGGGCTTTCCCTTAAACCTGCGGTATCGGTAATATGCAATGGCATACCATCGATATGAATATGTTCACGTAATACATCGCGAGTGGTTCCGGCAATTTCCGTTACGATGGCGGAATCTCTTCCCGACAACGCATTCAATAAACTGGATTTACCCGCATTGGGTTTGCCAGCCAGTACCACCTTCATGCCTTCCTTCATTAACACGCCGCGATTGGCTTCTGCAAATACCTGGTCCAGTTGTTCCATAATGGTATTTAAATCGCTTAGTACTTTGCCGTCCGCTAAAAAATCGATTTCTTCTTCGGGAAAATCAATGGCAGCTTCTACATACATGCGCAGTTCAATGAGTTGCTCTACTAACACATTAATACGATCGGAAAACGCACCTTGTAATGATCGTAATGCACTGCGCGCGGCTTGTTCGGAAGAGGAATCAATTAAATCGGCTATGGCTTCTGCTTGCGCTAAATCCAATTTGTCATTTAGAAAAGCGCGCTCAGAAAATTCACCGGGGCGTGCCACTCTAGCACCCAGCTCTACAACTTGATTAAGCAACGCGTTCATCACTACTGGGCCACCATGACCTTGCAGTTCAATCACGTCTTCGCCGGTAAAAGAATTGGGGCCAGGAAAATAGATCACTAGGCCTTCATCGATGACTTCACCCTGTTCATTATAAAAACGGGAAAAATGTGCATAACGAGGTTGTAAAGGAAGATTTTTTTTACACAGTGTTTTAGCGATGACTTCAGCACGAGGGCCAGACACTCGAATAATTCCTACACCACCTCGACCCGGCGGCGTGGCTTGTGCGGCAATGGTGTCATTACTGTTTGGTGAGTTGCTTTGTAATAAGTCGTCTTTACTCATAACGAAAAACCGGCGTTTAAGACGCCGGTTGTTTTTTCTTTCAGTTGTTAACTGCCGCCAGCTTCAATACGTTTGGTAATGACATACTGTTGCGCAATGGAGAGCAGGTTGTTGGTCACCCAGTACAAAACCAAACCGGCTGGGAACCATAGGAACATCACCGTGAACATGATTGGCATCATTTTCATTACTTTGGCCTGCATGGGATCGGGTGGTGCAGGGTTTAGCAATTGTTGCACAAACATGCTGCCACCCATGATGAGCGGCAAAACGAAATAAGGATCCATCACGGAAAGATCTTGTATCCACCCTAAGAAGGGTGCTTGGCGTAATTGAACACTTTCCAAAAGCGCCCAGTACAATGCAAGAAATACTGGCATCTGAAATAAAATAGGCAAGCAACCACCCAATGGATTGATTTTCTCTTTCTTGTAGAGATTCATCATTTCCATGGAAAGCTTCTGACGATCATCCGCATACTGTTCACGTAGACGTGTCATTTCTGGTGCCACTTTACGCATCTTAGCCATAGACTTGTAGCTGATGGCCGATGGATAGAAGAAGAACAATTTTACTAATACTGTCAGCATGATAATGGCAAAACCCCAATTCCCAGTCCAAGAATGGAAAAGGTCTAAACCTTTAAATAACCATTCTGAGATAAAAAAGAGTGGGCCAAAATCAACGGCGAGTTCCATGCCTTTACCGGGGAGTAACAATTCCAAATCTTTTTGAATTTTCGGACCGGCATAGAATCGTGCTTCGAATTGGTGTTTATCGCCAGCAGGAATAGATACCGGGCTGGAGGTAAAGCCAATTATATTATTTCCTTTTGAAACTCGAGTTTTGTATTGGTGGGTTCCATTTTGGTCTGGTATCCAAGCACTCATAAAGTAATGCTGAATCATAGCTAACCAACCACCACTGATCTGTTTATTCAGCGGTGATTCCTGCATATCTTCGAAATCGATTTTATTGTAGGGTTTTTCTGCATCCCAATAGGCACCACCCAAGTAGGTGGGCAAACCAAAACCAGTGGTGTTATCCAAGCCTGGGTCAGAAGAACTGTCACGTTTGATTTGTGCGTATAAGCCGCCTTGCCATTTCTCATTACTGCGGTTATCCACAGTAATATTCATATCCACCGCATAACTGCCACGGGTGAACACATAGGATTTGGTTACCTGGGCGCCATTATCTTGCTGGAAAGTTAAATCCACAGACAGTTGATCGCCGTCCATTTCATATCGACTTTGGGCAGAGGCGTAATGGGGGCGGCCATCTTTGCTGGAATCAGGACCGTTCACACCCACCAAACCGCTTTGCGCCACATAAGTGTGGCTATTGGAGGAATCCAATAATGTAAACGGAATATCCTTTTGTTCCAGAGAAACCGGATATTGTTTTAGACCCACATAAACAATATCGCCACCCACTGGATTGATACGCAGAGAAAACACATCGGTTTCCACATCGATCAACCCTTGAACCGGTTGATTTTGGGAAACGGGAATATCTTCCGCACTGGCGCTGGGTTGAACTGGCACATCGTCCGCCGCCGCCATGGCTTGCAATGGAATATCAGAATCCACTGGCGGTTCAAGCTGTGGGTTCTGTGCGAGTAATTCTGCCTGTCGCGCTTGCGGCGCCCCGGAGTAATCTTCCTGCCATTGCAGGATCATCATGTACGACACCACCGCAAGGGCGGCGATCAAAAGAGTTCTTTGCCAGTCCATCTTCACTTACTGTCTGTTGGATGAATGTGGGTATCTGTTGTACCGCAACAATTGTTATTTGTAGGCACAGGATCATAGCCGCCTGGATGCCAAGGGTGGCATTTGGACAGCCGCCGCAAGGTTAACAGGCTACCGCGTGCAAAGCCATAGTGTTGAATCGCTTGCTGTGAATAACTGGAGCAGGTGGGGTGAAATCGACAATGGGGCGGCATTAATGGGCTTATGGCGTATCGATAAAACGACAGCAATAGCAACGCAATTTGTTTCATGGTGCCACCTTTGGGCTGTTCAGCTTTCAGGTTGGGCATTATGGCATCGACTTATCAGTTTCTGCCAACTTTTTTGCAATTGTGCGGTGAACGATGGGTTATCAAACTGCTGACTGCCATTGCGGGATAATACGATGATGTCTAGTCCTTGCAGTTCATGTTGATTGAGACGAAAGCTGGTTCGTACCAAACGCTTGAACCGATTTCTATCCACAGCGCGTTTTAAACTTTTTTTGGACACAACCAAACCGAGCCTACCTGGCTGGGTAGGCTCGGTTTGTCGTGCAAGAATCAGATAGGCTGAATGGCTAACACGCCCTTGAACTTGATCAAATACGGATTGAAACTCCGTAGAGTTAAGCAGGCGCTGGTGGCGTTGGAAAGTATATTGAGTCACACCACCACGAATGTCTTACGCAGACAGACGCGCACGTCCTTTAGCTCGACGACGGGCTAAGATTTTACGACCGTTTTTTGTTGCCATTCGAGCACGGAAACCATGAGTTCTTTTGCGTTTTAGGGTGCTGGGTTGAAACGTTCTTTTCATGACGAAACCGTATAGTGTTCAAATATTAGCCAATCATTCCTGGGAATTATGGCATTGGAAAAAAGAGGCGCAATTCTATTGGTGTGAGACCCCGCTGTCAATGCAGGATTTGAACAAGAGTTTTGCACAATCCACAGGTCGTAATAATAAAAGAATAAATATATAGAAAAGATTATGTTTATTATTATATATGTTGATAGTTTCTGTGGATAAGTGAAAAAAAACCAAATAAAACAGTTATTTATATCGTTAATAACTATGTGTTATAAGTCGGTATTAAATGCGTAAAACTTGGATATAGA